>CADBPJ010000152.1 GCA_902796445.1 uncultured Ruminococcus sp.
AGGTTCTTTGCGTGTGCATGACCTTGTGAGCCGTAACCGATAATTGCTACAGTCTTTCCGTTAAGAAGCTGCATATTGCAGTCGCTCTCGTAGAATACTCTTGCCTCGTGATCTAATGATTTTGCCATTTTGTATTACCTCTTTCCTTAATACGTAGTCAAGCAAAGCATATTTTGCTCGGCCAAAATTTATAAAAACGCAATGCGCTTTTGTCTTATGTTATTTGTCTAATTTGAGCGTATTTGCACCGCGCTCAAGAGCGGTCATTCCTGTTCTTGCCATCTCCTCAATGCCGTATGGCTCAAGCATATTCAAAAATGCACCTATCTTCTGGTCGGAGCCTATTACCTCCGCCGTAATGGTCGATGTTGACATATCAATTATGTTTGCTCTGAATACATTCGCTATCTCGATAACCTCACCACGATTTTTTGCGTTTGTCTTTATCTTTACAAGCACAAGTCCACGCTTTACAAGCTCATCATCACGGAGTGTCTTGATTTTAATGACCTCCATAATCTTTGACAGCTGTTTTGTAACCTGCTCAACCATATAGACATCGCCTTTTACCTCAATGGTAATTCTTGATATCTTGTCATCTGTGGTTGTGCCAACTGATAATGAATGTATATTAAAGCCACGACGTGTAAATAACCCCACTACTCTTGACAGTACACCCGCACTGTTCTCAACAAGAATGGATAATGTATATTTTTCCACAACTTACCCCTCCTTCTTATTCAAATAGTTTTCGTTATATGCATCACCTGTCGGCTCAAACGGACTTACATTTACAACAAGCATATAGCTTTCCTTGTCCTTTAGCATCTCGGCTATTGCATCATCTATCTGTGAGTTCTCATTTATTTCTGCACTCTTGATGCCGTATGCACCTACTAACTGACAAAAATCAGGTCCGCCCGTAATATCAACCATCTGGAAATTGGAATTGTACATCTTATACTGCAACTCGTGTACCATACCAAGACGGTCATTTCTGAACAGTACCATTTTTACAGGTATACCATACTGTTTCATTGTACCAAGCTCTACCATATCCATCTGAAAGCTGCCGTCACCCATAACCGCAACTACAGGCACGTCACTCTGTGCGCTTGATGCTCCGATTGCCGCAGGTAAGCCATAGCCCATTGTGCCGAAACCGCCTGATGTCAAGAAATGTGTCGGGTCCTTTATTGTGTAGTGGTTTGCACTCCATATCTGGTTCTGGCCAACCTCTGTTGTTAAGTATATATCTGAATTTGTTATCTCCGAAAGCCTTTCAAGGAAATATTTCGGGTTTACAAATCCTGTATCGTGTTTAACAAGCTCACGCTTTGTTTCTGCTCTCAACTCGTGCGCTTCACTAAGCCATTCAGATGATGTCCTGTAATCACCCGCAATTTTTATAAGCTGAGTAGTAACGTCCTTTATATCGCCAACAACAGGAATTTTTGGCAATGTGTTCTTGCCTATCTCTGCAGGGTCAATATCAACGTGAACAAGCTTTTTGACCTTTTCAAGTCCCTTTATGTTTGCTATACTTCTGTCGCCCAATCTTGTACCCAAGGCAAGGATAAAATCTGAACGGTTAAGCAATGAATTTGCACACTTCTTACCATGTGAGCCTATCATTCCGTAATAGCTGTCACTGTCTGTCGGAATTACACCAAGTCCCATCATTGTAGATACAACGGGGATATTTGTCATCTTTACAAATTCACGCACTTCATCCACTGCATCCGAACAGCACACGCCGCCGCCCGCAAGAATTATAGGCTTTTTAGCCTTTCTTAATGCATCGGCAACCTTATTTATCTGTGATTCGTTTGCTTTACCTAATAGCTTGTAGCCACGAAGATTTATTTCTGTATCTGTATTTTCCTCATCATACTCGTCTGTAAGTACGTCCAAAGGAAAATCTATCAGCACAGGGCCCGGTCTGCCTGTCGTTGCAATATGGAATGCCTCGTTTACAATTCTCGGTATATCATTTACGTCCTTTACAAGATAGCTATGCTTTGTAAAGGGCAGTGTAGCACCGATTATGTCTACCTCCTGAAACGCATCCTTACCTATAAGCTCACGTTTAACCTGACCTGTAATTGCGACCATAGGAATGGAGTCCATATACGCTGTAGCAATAGCGGTTATTAAATTCGTTGCACCTGGTCCTGATGTTGCCGTACATACACCTGCAACACGGTTTACTCTGCCGTAGCCTGATGCCATATGTGCCGCACCCTGCTCATTCCTGGAAAGTACATATTTTATTGACGAGCGTGACACACTATCAACAAACGGAGCATTTGACGCACCCGGATAGCCAAACACAAGCTTTACGCCGTTGTCTTCTAATGCCTTTACTGCTATATCTGCACCATTCATACTCAAGCCTCACTTCTCCTATCTTATATTTCTGAATTTCTTATTATTGTATCAGTAAAACGCGAAAATGTCAATATTTTTTCAGATAATTCTTATTTTTTCTTTTTTGCCGCTTCTTTTGCACGCAAATCTGTCTGCAAAATACGTTTTCTCATACGCAAGGATTTAGGTGTAACCTCCAAAAGCTCATCTTCTGCAATGAAATCAAGACATTCTTCAAGTGTCATTGACTTTGCAGGTACAAGCTTCAACGCATCATCAGAGCCTGATGCACGTGTGTTTGTTGCGTGCTTTTTCTTACATACGTTAACTGTTATGTCCTCGTTACGTGAACACTCGCCGACTATCATTCCCTCATATACCGCAACATTTGGGCCAATGAACAACGTTCCTCTGTCCTGTGCATTAAAGAGGCCATACGTGATACTTTCGCCGTTTTCCCAAGCTATCAATGTGCCTCGGTTACGCGGTGCAAAATCACCCTTGTACGGCTCATAATCCTCAAGAATACTGTTTACAATAGCAGTTCCCTTAGTTGCTGTCATTATCTCACTTCTGAAGCCTATAAGTCCTCGTGACGGGATTAAAAATTCCATTCTCGTGTAGTTCTGTGCCGTAGGTGACATATCCGTCATTGTACCCATACGGTTTACAACCTGGTCCATAACCGCACCTGTATAGTCTGCCGGTACATCAACCGTAAGCCGCTCTATAGGCTCACACTTTACACCGTCAATTTCTTTATATATAACTACAGGGTTTGATACTTGAAATTCGTAGCCCTCACGTCGCATATTCTCAATCAAAACCGACAGATGAAGTTCGCCTCTGCCTGATACTGTAAATGCCTCTGTCGTATCAGTGTCCTCAACTCTCAAGCTGACATTTGAGTCAAGCTCTTTATACAGTCTGTCACGAAGATGACGTGATGTTACAAACTTGCCCTCCTTGCCTGCAAATGGGCTGTCATTTACACTAAACGTCATTGACAGGACAGGATCATCTATCTTTACAAAAGGCAATGCTTCAAGGTTATTGGGGTCACATATTGTTTCGCCTATGTTTATATCTGTAATTCCTGAAATTGCCACAACGTCACCTGCACCCACCTCATCAGTAACCGCCTTTAGAAGTCCGTCAAACGTATAGAGCTTTGTTGCCTTGCCATGACCTGTTTTTCCGTCGGCACGGCAAATAGCAAGCGACATATTCGTTGTAACCTTACCGCGTTGTATTTTACCAACGGCAATTCTGCCTGTGTAATCGTCATAGTCAATATTTGATACAAGCATCTGGAATGGGCCATCATCTACGCAGTCGGGACATGGAATCTCACGAACAATAAGTTCAAACAGCTCCCTCAAATCCTCTGACGGATTTTCAGGATCATATTCTGCCGTTGCCCAACCATCACGTCCTGATGCAAATATAACGGGAGTGTCAAGCTGTTCTTCCGTTGCACCCAAGTCAATAAACAGTTCCAGAACCTCGTCAACAACCTCATAAGGACGTGCGTTTGGTCTGTCAACCTTATTTACAACTATAATAGGCTGTAGGTTTAAAGCCAATGCCTTTGATAATACAAATCGTGTCTGGGGCATACAGCCTTCAAATGCATCAACAAGCAAAAGCACGCCGTCAACCATTTCAAGTCCGCGTTCAACCTCACCGCCAAAATCTGCGTGTCCCGGTGTGTCTATTATATTAATTTTTGTATCCTTATAACGTAATGACGTGTTCTTTGCAAGTATGGTTATACCACGCTCTCGCTCCAAATCATTTGAGTCCATCACTCTCTCATCTACTGCTTCATTTTCACGGAATGTTCCGCTCTGTGCAAGCATTGCATCAACTAACGTTGTTTTACCATGATCTACGTGTGCTATTATGGCTATGTTTCTTATATTCTCTCTTGCTATCACTGTTTTGTGTGTTCCTCTCTCATTGTTATTACATTATTGTAGCTATCGCTCCTGCTACAAATGTCAGTATCATTATTCCTGCTATTACTAAGCATGTTATTCTTACTGTTTTCTTGCTCATTTCGTTTTCTCCAATACTCTTACTATTATTGTTGCCGCCTGTGCTCTTGTTGCCGTATCTTTAGGCTTAAATGTATTGTCCTCCATTCCCTCAATAAATCCGTCGGCAACCGCACGGTCAATAGAGGCTTTTGCCCATTCGCTTATTTCTTCATTATCTTTAAATGACGTTTTCTTTACCTCAACAGCCTTAGGATTTGTAAGGATTGTTCTTGTATACTGATACATATACTCAGTCAAAACCGCCATTTCCTCTCGTGTTATGGGTGCTTGTCCGTTAAATTCACCTGTATATATAACCTTAGATGATGTTGTATTACCATTATCATCTACTGTGTATTCCACCTTTTCGCTGTAGTTTTGCACCATACCTTTAGGCACTAAGCCGCAATCTAATGCACTCTGTAAATATCCTGCATACCAATCATTTAAGTCAGCATCAAGACACTCACCCACACGTACCGGCTTTTGCTCCAATCCCACAGTTTCCATTATCATTTTCAGATACTGTGCACGAGTGACATTATCATCGGGCATATACAGTGTATCGGTTACACCGTTCACAACACCGCTGTCAGCAAGTGTTATAATATAATCCTTTGCCCAATGATTTTCTATATCGACAAAGCTTGCGGCAAATGCAGTGTTTGAAAAAACACCCACCGCAATAACTAATGCGAATATTTTTTTCATAATATCATTTCCCTTCACGTAAATTTCTAAAAAACTTTTTAATTATATCTCTACATTCATTTTCGAGTATTCCACCTGTTACTGTTACGGTGTAATTACATAAATTCATATCAAGCAGGTTTATTTTTGAACCGCAACAGCCTGATTTTTCGTCTGATGCACCGTAATAGATATGCTCTATACGTGAATTTAATATTGCACCTGCACACATAGGGCAAGGCTCTAATGTGACATACATCTCACAACGTGGCAACCGCCATCCGCCAAGCTTTTTACAAGCTCGCTCTATAGCTGTAATCTCCGCATGGTACAGTGCATTTTTCTTTGTTTCACGTCTGTTATATGCACGTGAGATAATCTCACCGTCACGGACAATAACCGCACCCACAGGCATCTCACCAAGCGCCGACGCACGTTTTGCCTGTCTTAGTGCCTCACGCATAAATTTTTCTTCCATTAACTACGGTAATCTCCATTAATCTTAACATAATCATATGTAAGGTCACAGCCCCATGCCTTTGCCTCATCATCACCGAGGTTAAGGTCTACATCTATATATATGTCCTCCTCCGACAGTATTTCCTTTGCCAAATCCTCCGAAAACGGCACTCCTGCACCGTTACGGCATACAGGTAATACTCCCTTTTCAGAGCGGAAATCAACATCAACCTTGTTTATATCAAAATCCGCTTCGGCATAGCCGATTGCACACAGAACCCGTCCCCAATTCGCATCCGCACCAAACATTGCGCATTTTAGCAAGGGTGAACGTATAACACTTTTTGCTACAATTATCGCCGTATCAAGATCAGGTGCAGTTTTTACTGTGCATTCAAGGAGCTTTGTTGCACCCTCTCCGTCCTTTGCAAGCATTTTCGTAAGCTCACTCATAACAATGTACAATGCCTCTTTAAATACTTTGTAATCATCATTTTCGCAGGTTATTTCCGTATTTTGTGCAAGTCCGTTTGCGTGCAATAGAATTGTATCGTTTGTTGACGTATCACCGTCAACACTTAAGCAGTTATATGTGACCTTGACAATATCAGACAAGGCTTTTTGGAGCATATCACATGATACTGCCGCATCGGTTGTGATAAAGTTCAGGGTTGTCGCCATATTCGGGTGAATCATACCGCTTCCCTTTGCCATACCGCCTAAACGGCATACCTTACCATCAAGTTCAAATTCTACTGCGTATTCCTTTTTAACTGTATCTGTTGTCATAATTGCAGTTGCCGCACGTAGGTTTCCGTCATATGTAAGCCCATCTGCTAACGGCTTTACGTTATCCGCAATAGGCTCTATCGGCAAAATCTGACCGATAACACCTGTTGATGCAACAAGGACTTCGTTTTTGTCTATACCCAACGCATCAGCAGCAAGCTTGCACATTGCCTCCGCTTTCTCCTCGCCGTCCGCATTGCACGTATTGGCATTTTTTGAGTTCATTATAACAGCTCTTGCAATACCATTAGTTTTTTCAAGGTGTGTTTTTGTTACTATAATCGGCGCACCCTTTACCTTGTTTGTTGTATACACTCCTGCTGTATTTGCAGGTACATCTGATGTATATAAACCTAAATCGTTTTTTTCCTTGTTCGCGTTCAGACCGCAGTTTAAACCATTGGCTTTATACCCTTTTGCGGCACACACTCCGCCCTCTATTACTTTATACATACAATATTTCCCCTCTCAATTAATTAAAGCAAGGATTGCGAGGGACGCAATCCTTGTAATGTATTTTATTCATCGTCCTCATCTGTAGGCTCATATAGCTTCGTTACTATAACCTCGGCAACACGACGCGGGTCACGCTTTGAAACGCATACCTCGAGCGGTCCGAATGTAAATTCCTCGCCTACTCTCGGTATCTTGCCAAATTCCTCAACAACCCATCCGCCTACAGTTGAATGATCTAATTCTTCGCTCATACCAAAAAGCTCAAACATATCATCAAGACCTGCAGTTGAGCGTACCTTGTATTTGTTATCTGAAATCTTAACAAACGGCTCTACAACCGTATCGTGTTCATCCCAGATTTCGCCCACAAGCTCTTCTAATATGTCCTCAAGTGTTACAATACCCACTGTGCCGCCAAATTCGTCAAGAATTATGGCCATATGTGATTTTTTGGATTGCAATATTCTTAACAGCTCTGATATTTTCATAGACGGTACTACGAAAATCGGCTCTGTCATTACCGAACTCAATGACTGATTAGTTCTTCGCATTATTGCGAAATCCTTTTGGTTAAGTACACCTATAATATTATCTATGGTATCACGATATACAGGCAAACGTGAAAATCCTTTTTCAAACTGTTCTGAAATTTCCTCGATGCTGTCCTCTATATCTATTGCCACAAGATCGACACGGCTTGTATATATGTCCTCTACCTCTATATCGTCAAACTCAATGGCGTTACGTATAAGCTCACTTTCGTTCTGGTCTATCTCACCGTCATTGTGTGCCTCCTCGACCATAGTTATGAGTTCTTCCTCCGTTACACCCCTATCATCGTCTGCCTTGACAAATTTATACACAAGCTTCTGCCACATAGAAATGCACCAATTAAGCGGTTTAAAAATTGTCATACAGAAAGAAATCACAGGTGCTGAGAACATTGCAAAGCTTTCAGGTAAGTTTTTTGCTAAGCTTTTCGGAGTAATCTCACCGAATATAAGTACAGCGATTGTTGTAACAATGGTTGCAACAGTCGTTCCCAACTCCTCGTTGCCTAAAATATCAATAAACAAAATAGTGGCAATAGCCGTTGCCGCTATGTTTACGAGGTTGTTTCCTATAAGTATCGTTGCTAAGAGTGAGTCAAAATCATCTAAAATCTTCAGCACTTTTTTTGCACGTTTGTTACCATCGCCTGCAAGAGCTTTCAATCTGATTTTGTTTGTTGAAAAGAACGCAGTTTCCGTTGCCGAAAAATAACCCGACAACAAGACCAACACTGCAAGAAAAATAATTTTCCCTAAAGGAATATCCATAAGTTGCTTCTCCTTAAAAAGCGAACACATACATAAATCTTAAACGCCGGACTCCTCAACAGCAGATCTATGTATGCTCATTCATACATTACCGAGTATATATTAGCATACATACAAGAAAAAATCAAGTATTTTTCACATTTTTTTTCGTTTTTTTGCTACTATTCTCAATATGCATATACGCATATGTCTGAAAAAACCCGATTCTATATGTTTGTTTATCTCTGCACCTATCAAGAGTGCATAAATACAGAAATACAGCCATAGCATAAGCAGCATTACTGCCGTAAGGCTTCCGTAAATGTATGAAACACCCGGGAAATATGTTATATATATAGAAATCCCGTAGGAGGCAACAAGCCAACCCACAGCCGTTATTACAGCTCCCCAAAGCTGATGGCGGTACTTATCCTTACGTTGCGGCAAAAATGTGAATATAGCGGCAAATGTAAGAACAAATATTACAAAGAATATTATTGTTTTAAATTCCATAATAAAAGTGATAATGTAGTGCATAATCAATAGCTGCTCGCCAAGCAACGTCATAATGGAATTACCGAACAAAAGCACAGCTATACTTGATATAATTATCGCCACAAAAAGTATGTTGTACAAAAACGAGAGCAGTCTCATTCTTAGCCAGCTCTGCTCCTTTGACTTACCAAAAATTTCATTCAGTCCGCAATATATCGCCATTGTTCCCTTTGATGATGACCATAATAACGTAATAACCACAGTTGAAAACAGCGCCGTTGTTTCCGTACGATAAAATACCTCCGAGAGAATATCCGTTGCAAATAAAGCAAGCTGTGTGGGCAGTATTCTTTCTAAAACGTCAACAACATACTGCAAATCAATATTTATAAAATACTTCAGACATAGTATCAAAAGCATACTTAAGGGAACTGCACTCAATACTATAAAAAATGTGGACTGCGCCGCATACACACCAATTTTATCTTTAAATATATCATCAATAAAACGAATTACATAGCCTGCAAGGCTTGTGTTAGTTTTATTTCGTACAGACTTACCGTTATCCAAATAAAATCCTCCCCTCTTTACTATTGTATCATTTTATTCACAATAAGTCCATACTTTTTTTAAATTTATTTTACCACCGATATTCTTACACTATACCCCAGATTTCTTTTACATTCATTTTGGATACGTAATATAGCATTATCGGTTTTTTCTTTACTGCAAAAGCTGATTATACCGTACTCACAAACACGAGTTGCCGCTATTCCCTCAATTCCGTATGTCGCATGAACGGCGCATACGATTTCGTCAGACAACGCAAGAAGCATTTCCGCCGATTTTTCTGATTCGTTTAATATCTCAAAAAAGGTGTCGATTTTATAGCTTTTAAGTGCCATATATGCTCCGTTTATCCTGTCATTTTCACTTGAGCGAAAACGGTCAAGCATTTCGCTTTTACTTGTGATACGTGTTTTTCGCGGTTGTATCAAAAGCACGTTATAATCAAAAAGCGGTAAGGGTACAGAGTAGAGATTTCCGTTAAGCATAACAGCGCACCAACCAAACGGTGCATATCTATCGCAAATCGGCTCAAGACTTGTATCATTTTCAATCCGTCCCATACTGCCCATTTTATACAGGAGTTTATTTATGGTGTATATTGCAGTATTACGCATGCCGCGAAGGTCTGCTATGTCAGTTTTATATAAAATCTGAGCACCTTTGCCGTTTTTCACAAAATGCACATCACATACATTTGTGTCTGCATTAAGTACACGCAGTACATCTCCGTATGCTCTGCCATATGCCCTTACACCGCAGTTAAGTGAAAACATCATCTTATTCTCACCGCCATCTAAAACCACGCATGGCAAGCCTGTTTTCTCGAAATACAATCTCCCGCTCGCCTCACCGTATCTTTTATAAAAATCGCTTTTTAAATTTACAGATCTTTCAGTATACATATATCTCTAAATCCTTTCATATGTTATTTGTATATTAATTTAACCAATAAAACAGTTGACAATTCATAAAAAAAAGAGTATAATAGCATTTGAGTATATTTTTGAAAGGTAATGATTAGCATGTCAGAAAACAAGGAAATTATCCTAACAAACGAGGGTAAAGCAAAGCTTGAGGAGGAGTTGTCGCATCTTATAAGCGTGACACGTAAAGAGGTTTCCGAAAAAATCAAAGAAGCCCGTTCCTTCGGCGACTTATCCGAGAACGCAGAGTATGATGCGGCAAAGGATGAGCAGGCAGAGGTAGAGGCAAGAATAAGCCAGATTGAGCATATGCTAAAACACGCAAAGGTCGTTGAGGTTGAATCAAATGATGTGGTTTCTGTAGGAAAGAAAGTCAAGGTTGAATTTTTCGGCGAGCTTGCACAGCTTATGGGTATGACAGGCGAAGCTGAATACACAATAGTCGGTTCATCTGAAGCCGATCCCGCCCTGAATAAACTATCATACGAATCTCCAATCGGCTCGGCTTGTCTTAACAAGACAGTAGGCGACACAGTGAATGCAGATACACCTGGCGGTGTGGTTGAATTCAGAGTATTAGACATCGAAAACGCATAATTGAACTAAAAGTCATGCATTTTGCATGGCTTTTTTTCATATATTAAACCGAGGCGGTGATGGCTTTGGTTAATATACTGATTGTAACATATTCCATTGTTGCGGCGATAATCGGTGCAGGCTTTGCATCAGGTCAGGAGATGTTACTGTATTTTGTTACGTTTAATAAATACGGTATATTAGGAATAGTTATAACTACATTTATTTTTATGTTATTTATATATGCGGTGCTTAGCCTGTGCGTAAAAGCAAGGCTTAATGAATATGAAGATTTTATCGGCATTTTCAAATCATCTCTCGCATCACGTATTATAAAAATAATAACACTTGCTTTTTCATTTGCCGTATATTCGGCAATGATATCTGCATCAGGTGAAATTCTTTTCAATTCCTTTGGATTGCCACGCAGTATCGGCACTCTTTTATGTACCGTTTTTTCTGTTCTGCTGCTTAGTGTTTGCGGTGATAAGGTTTTCACATTCAATGCAATGCTTGGGATTATTTTAGTTCTCTTAATCACATTTTCAACTATGTATATGCTTTTCTATCGTGAATTCCACACATTTTCAGGCGAAACAATACCTGCTGTAAACAGCGCTCTGATATATTCAGGGTATAACCTCGTTTCGCTCGCACCTGTACTTGTAATGCTTTCTAAACGACTTAAATCACAAGCTGATACAATAGCCGTATCAATATCTGCAGGTGTCGTATCATTTATTATAATGAGCCTCACATTCTGGCTTATTTCTATCTATGCCAACAAAATCAATCTTGGCGAACTGCCGATGCTCACCCTTGCAAAACGTCAAAATACGACTTTTGCCGGAATATATACGTTTGTCTTATCCTCTGCAATAATTACAACTCTTATATCATCAGGCGGCGGGCTCTTTGATGCACTGAAAATCAAATCCAACCCTCTGAAATTATCATTATTGTCTGCTGTCGCATATTTTGTCGCAGGTTTTGGGTTTTCCAATCTTATAAATACTCTGTATCGCATTTGCGGAATAGTCGGACTATTCGTATGTATATTGATAATCTTCAATTCTTTGAGATACAAGAAAAAATTTTAGATGAAAATGTGTTTTTTTAAGTATAACTGCAAATATCAACGATTTTTAAAGAATAATATATATTTTATGCATATTTTGAGGGATTTACAGCTTGCAAAACGGAACATATTGTGGTATTATTATCAAGTCGTTTGACGACAGGATCTTTAAATTAAGACTGACGGGATGTAGCGCAGTTTGGTAGCGCATCTGG
>CADBPJ010000153.1 GCA_902796445.1 uncultured Ruminococcus sp.
TAATGATATTGTATTTGCTCCTGCAGGAACTAACGCATTTTCTGCCGTATCTGCACTTACCTTCATTGTGGTGGGAGCTTTTGTTGTAATATCTATTGAATTAGGCCTTGTATATAACGTTCCGAAGGTATATCCATCAAAGAATATTGTATAATCTGTTTTACCCTCAAGAATATCTGAGCTTATAAGCACCTTTGACGGCTCGCCGTCCACTGCTGATACCTTTGCCTTTGTTACAACCTGATATTCTCCATCTATTTTTTTCTCTATTGAGAAGGCTTCACTTAGCTTTGATGGCTCTATTTCATGCTTTAGGTCAACAACAATACCCGTTGCCATATCAACATTTGTTGTATCTCCAACCTCAAATTCAGCATCTTGTTCAATAACCTGATAGATTTTCACATTATCAACGAACACACCTGTTGTGTCACTTCCTACTGCAACCGGTCCTCTTGATGCTATAGAAATACCATGCATTAATGTTGTTGATCTGTTATATTTTTTTTCTGCTGTTACATTATCATACAGTGTGGTATATGTTGCGCCGTCGTTATTGCTCATAAAAACGCTTACCTTGGTACTGTCGCCTTCGCCTGTGATTACCCACATAAATTTATACCATGTATCAAGACTAAATGCACATTTCTTAGCCCAGTTATCTTTACCTAACCAAGCTTCTGCGCCACCGGGATTGCCCTGACCGGCTGTAGACGTATCAACACCCATTTCATAGGCCATCCCCAAATGGCCGGGATCACCTGTTGACATAAGCGGTCCGAATAGCAAATCCGCATTATATTGCTTGTTTAACTGATCCTTAATGTCACTTGGAACGTATATATCCATTTCATACACAAGCGGAATATTTTCTAATGCTCCTGCCGACTCATAGGTTGAACCCCATTTTCCGCCGCTCCATGGGTCACCTATGGTAGCTGTACCGCCTATACGTGCGCTTATGTATTTACTGTATGGATCTGCATCTTCTGCCTTACTGTATATTCTCAAAACCTTATTTGAGCTGTTTTTCGGATCTGCTGCATTTGCAAAGCTTGTTTTTTCCGTATTCTGGACATTACCAACTTCTCCGCCCTCATAATCTGTTTCGTATAGCATATTTATCTTGCCGTCAAAAACAGCCATTGTACGCATACTCAAAAGATCTTCTGCAGATTCAAACAGCTCCGTTGTTGTATCTGTTGTCGGCTCTGATGTAGCTTCAATTAGCTGTTGATCCGCAACCAAAGGCTCTTCATTATTCTCAGCCGATACTATCATTGGCAATGCAGATGACATCATTGATACAGCTATAGCAGTGCTTAGTATTTGCTTTATTTTCATGTTACTTCCTCCTTGTTATTTAACTGCTCTTATTATATTTACGTCTTTTACATCAATAGTAAATACATTATCCGAATTAGTCTTTAACGCAAAATCAAAAAATCTTAAAAAGCTTTCGGGATTCCATTTATAACTATTACCCCAGGTTGTATCACTCTGGTCAGTTTCTTTTGTTACTCCGTCCACTGTTACTGTTGTTATTCCCGTTGTCATATCAATGCTGTATTGTGCATCAATCCATCTGCCGAATATTTCATCTGCTGTATATGTTTTAATGAGAATTCTGTTGTCTGATGATAATAGCGGCTTTTTTCTTCCGTAATCATATAGATACAGTTTGTAGTTACTACCTGACTTCTCTAATACAAGCTTGATTTCATTTGAATCTTCTCCAAGTGTCGTATCCATTGCCAATTTACTCGGATACCACTGTGCCATACCAATATCTGCATATTCTGCAAATTCTGATTCGGACGGGAAACGGAATTTGTAGCTTATGTTTGTAATTGTATTGACATCATATTTCACATTCGCACTTTCAACCTTTGCGTACGGGGAATCCCATATCATTCTGTAGGTTGCAGTGTTTGATGCAGCTGGCGCGGTAAATCGTACGTAGTATCCGTCATCTTTCTGCTGGCTCAACATTCCTTTTACTTCATCTCTTGTCTGATGATTTCCTTTCGTTCCCATCCAGCTATCAACAATATTTGCCTTACCCCTGCTTATTACCTCAATATCTTGTGTCTGTTTATAACGCTCAATACTTCTTACCTCTGATTCGGCAATCGGTGTTGTTAACGAGCCCTCACCCATTCCTGCATTAAATGCCTGAACCTTATAATAATACATATCTGTGCTTGCATCATAGTCACCAAATGTCAGAATTCCTCTGTTTTCAAACAGCCACTTTTCCGATACTATATTTGTAAAATCTGCATCTGTTGCAACAATCAGCTTATAGAAATTTGCTTTATCAAATTTATTCCAGCAAGCCTCCCATATGTTCAAATTTGCTTGAGTATGGATTGATTTCGGATAATCAAATTCTATTACGGGACTATCCTCATAAGTGTGCTCCCGTACCGGGCCTGCCTTGTTTATTACAGGAATATCCGAACGGTTAATGCTGTCCTGAGATGTATTATTCCACATCACATTATAGTCATTGCCGTATTTGTCCTGTGTTACTCCGTTCGCAGGATCTGTTGTCTGGATAAACTTATCCGAAACATCAGTATCATCCACAGGGAACGGATTTATTTCAATATCTTTCGAGTTTACAAGAACATTATTTGTTACATAGTTTCCTGTGCAAAGACGTGCAAACATCATTTCGTCAGTTGTTTTATCATCGCTTGTATTCCATTTCTCTGAAATGGCCTCAAGATAATTTGCACGTGTTACTGCGTGCGGATATCTTTGTCCCCATTTTGAATTTCCCAAATTGAGTGAGTAATACGCGCTCATATTAAGTTTTGTTTTTACATCATCAAGCAGTATTTTGCCTAAAGTGTTAACATCGCGGTACATATAGTCGCTCATTGATATTGAACACCAGAGATTTGGCGCATTACAGTCGATAATATAGTTACCGTCTACAATATGATTATCCCCGCCGTTAGCATAAATACCGCCGTACACATTTTCTATTACGTTGCCGTAAACGTACTGTTCCTCAGAAATATCATCCATACATATAACAAGACCGCTTATAATCTTGGTTGGATCAGGTGACATATCATGAAAATAATTATATCTTATATGATTTGCTCTTACATCATAATGACCGTCGATATAAATTATATAATCCTCATTTCCGTTAAATCCGCCTGCATATGCCTCGTTGTATTCGATAATATTTTCACTTGCGTAAAACACTGCCGAGAAGAAGCCTGTAAAATTCTCTGCGCGATTATGAGAAATTATATTTCCCGAGCTGTACATAATACTTGTACAATCATTTTCGACGCCGTTAAAATAACAGTCCTGCACAAAATTATGCATAGGCTCTAAATTTTGGTTATCTGCATAATTGCCCCTGATACTTACACCTGTATATACGTTTCTAAAATCAGAGCTTAAAACACCTGTGTTTTTACAAGCTTTAATGAATACACTTCGTACTACATTTTTAAACTCACAGTTCTGTATAACTGTATCTATACATGCCTCAGCATTAATAGTATTTCTGAACATCTCAAAGGTAATGCCGTCGATTACTATATCGTTTACACCCTTTAGATTAAATGCATATTCTGTCAAATCACCTCTCAGAGCAATCTCCGCTGATGCTATATCGCCTTTAGGATAAATATAGACTCTTTTCTCTGTATCGCTATAGCACCATTCTCCCGGCATATCCATTTCTTCAAATACATTAAAGTAATGGAAATGTGATCTTTCCTCAGGATGATTAGGTATTCTTTCAGCTATTGTTGATGATTGGCTTGACGGTACATTTACGTGGTTCAACTCATTATCAAATGAGGGCTGCATATAATAATAGTTCCAGTTATAGCTAAGCTGACCTGCCATTCCGATTTCTGTTTGTTTTTTCCACGTAAATGGCTTTGAATCTGTAGGCACAAATACAGCATAATTGGGATTTTCTATATCCTCACCGTTACTAAGTACATTAGAGATATATGTATCACTGCCGTTTGGGTATCTTGACAATGTCGCCTCTTTGCCGTTGTATAACAGCTTAGGCTTTCTTCCGCTGTTTCCGTATGCAATGTCGGTCATTGACGTAATACCTAAATCGCTATAGCTGATATAATATATCTTTTCTGCATCCTTATGTATTCTTTCTATTATTGATGAATCTGTATTATCCGAGGTGACCTCTGTAAACATATCCCCTGTTACAGATTTAACATTATTAAAAACTACATCTTCATCATTATATGCTCCGATAAGAAGCTTTT
The DNA here is from genome assembly GCA_902796445.1 of uncultured Ruminococcus sp. Taxonomy (GTDB): domain Bacteria; phylum Bacillota; class Clostridia; order UBA1381; family UBA1381; genus Ornithomonoglobus. The sequence continues at coordinate 4,275 of CADBPJ010000153.1, forward strand.
GAGTTCCTGCACGAAGTTCTATGGACTTATCAATATCATACTCTCCGCCCATAAGATATATTGCCGACCATTTTTCCCTATCATAGTCGCTTAATGCATTATACGCATCAAGTGCCTGATATATCGTTGCAAACGGTCTTTCCAAGCTTCCGTCACCTTCTACAGCGTCGGGCGATACATAAAACGCATTTATTATTTTTGGTGTCTGTTCTTTTACAACACTTAATTCTTCAGGTAATTCTGATTTCACCTGTAAAAATCTTTCATAACCATTTTTCCCTGAAATTGGCGTATAACCCTCTATCTGCTGATTATCTGCCTTGGCACCAAATTGTATATGTAAGCCTCCGTCACCCTCTACAAAGCTGCCTGCTATTGCAGCTTGCTTAATTGAAGTCCAGACGAAAAGCTTTAATTTTCCAACATTATCTATCTCCTGCTCCAATACCGCTTTATTTTCAAGCTCATCTGATTTGTATATTTTACAATCTAAAAATCTACCGCTTTCATCATATTGAGCCGCAAACATTGTAAACTGATCTGTAATCTTATTTATTTCGGATAAATCTGCTGTTATTTTATATTTATCCTCCTTAGTAATAAGAGTATACGGTAATTGTGCAAATGTGCTTGTTTGCATAATTGCATCATAAACAGTGCTTGTAATATCTTCTCCTGCATACTTTACTCTAAGCACTGCTGTGTTATCCATCTTCGGAGCTCTGAAGATATATTCATATCTTCCGCCAGAATCTATTTTTGTCTCTCCGATACCGATAATTTTATCTCCGTTCATCAAGGTTATCGTTACATACGGATTACCCTCTATAGACGGAGCATAACCTTTTATCCTGATAGTTTTATATATATTATAGTAGCTTATATCCTGTGCTTTTGCACTCACGCACAAGGAGAATATCATTGTCATTGATAAAATCAACGCTAATATATGACTTGATTTTCCTCTTTTTATCATATTTATGACCATTAATTCCTTTCACAAAAGCCGTTTGAGAGAAATACTCTAAGCAGGTCGTGTTTTTCGGCGGGCGAGACTATACGTGTGTATGCGAGTCCGACGAAAGGCGCGAGATGCGACGAGTATTTCTTTCATATTTATGACCATTAATTCCTTTCACAAAAGCCGTTTGAGAGAA
>CADBPJ010000154.1 GCA_902796445.1 uncultured Ruminococcus sp.
CAAAGACGGGAACAGCTGATTAAACACCTTTGCACCTGCTGAGAATGCTGATGCAACATAGATTGTAAAACTGATTAAGAACACAACTGCACATATGATTTTAAGAGCAGAGCTTTTTGCCATAAATCTGTTTGTAAGATACTGAGGCAATGTTATTGCATCGCCTGCGGCATGTGAAAACTTACGCAACCGCTTTGCGACAAAAATCCAGTTCAGTGCCGTGCCGATTGCAAGACCAATACCAATCCACGCCTGACCAAGACCGAACGCAATAATTGAGCCTGGCAGTCCCATAAGCAACCACGCACTCATATCTGATGACTGTGCACTCATTGCCGTAACCCAGGGCCCCATTTTTCTGCCGCCCAAAAAATATTCTTTCTCTCCGTTTGACTTTGTGGAAGCAAAGAAATATACACCTATTCCAAGCATTGCCACAAAGTATAGCACGAATGCTATAATTTCTCCTGACATAAAATATATCAATCCTTTCTTTTGTCTGCTAAAAAAGCATAATAATTACCCATTATACCACAAAATCGCATTTAAAGCAATAGCAAAATGGCAATTTTTATATAATTTCGCCTGTATCAAACAAATACAGATAGCTTTCCTTTACAGGCTTGCCCTTAAGCTCTGTGATTGCCTTGGCATAAAGCTCAAGCTGTTTTTCGTAGCGGTCCTTTATTTTTTGGGGATTGCCCTTGACCTTATCGGTTTTGTAGTCAAACAGGATAAATCCGTCATCTTCTTCAAAGAAACAGTCGATAATACCTTGAAGAATTACGGTATCATCATCTTTGACACAAGTAAGTGTCGGGTCATACATAAGAGCAGGAATATTCATCTGAAACGGTGCTTCACGGTATATATTCCTTGACCTCATCATACGTTTTGCAAGCGGACTATCGAAAAAGCTTTTGATTTTGTCAGGGTCAATATATACCATATCGTCCTCTGTTATAATTCTCTCATTTATAAGCCGTTGGAGTTGTGCATCAACACCATCAGTCTGTACCTTTTCAAATTCAATCTGCGACATAACAAGGTGATAGAGTGTACCGATTTCGTTTGCGGGCTTTTCCGACTCGTCAAGCATAAATGCGGGCTTTGAATGTAGAGGTGAGAACAGTAGCTCTGCTGTGTCGTCAATGCCTGATACATGCCTGCTGTCAGGCTCATACTCGGTATTTTCCATTTCCTTAAGCTGTGTAACTGATGTACGTGTAGGCACTGTGTGGCTATCACAATAGGGGTATTTGTAGTCTAAAAGCTTATACACACTTTCCCTTAACTCTGCACTGTCACGATAGTTGTCGCTATCGCAAGTATCGGTACTTTCCTCTATCGTAAGCTCCGAATGAAGTATCGACACATATATATCCCAGGACTCGGGTGATGCGTATGCTCCCGGGCAAATCCAGCTGAAAAAGCCTTTTGCCGAAAGTGCATCAGAGGGGAGCATCTTCTTGCCTGTAAGAACGTTTGCCCAGCTATCCTTAATATCCTCAGGTGTTGTATCGTCCTTAGATGGACGTGCCATAACAATATAAAGCTTTTCACGCGGACGTGTCATTGCAACGTATAAAAGCCTCATTCTCTCCGATACACTTTCTTGCTTGTTTACTCTTGATACTAAATCAAAGATATGGTTTTTCTGCCAATACCGCTCATCATAATGAATATCGGGCATACCAAGCCCCAAGGTCTTATGCATTCTTATACGGGACACGTCCGCCTTGTTTGTAAACTGATGCCCCATACCAAGCAAGAATACGTACGGAAATTCCAAGCCTTTGCTTTTATGTATCGTCATTATCCGCACAACGTCGTGATTTGCACCAACAAGCTTTGCACCATCTGAATCCTTTGAGCTTTCTTCAAGTCGATTAATGTATTTTATAAAGTTAAAAAGTCCTTTAAATCCTGCATTTTCAAACTGCTTTGCACGCTCATAAAGCAGACGAAGATTTGATTGAGCCTCATCATTCTCCTCAATTGCGCCCATCATATCGTAAAAGCATGTTTCCTCATAAATGCTCCAGATAAGCCATGCAACAGTTTTCTTGCGTGTATAGTCTCGCCAACGTGCAATATTTTTTGTGAAGATATAGCACTTTCGTGACAGATGTTCATCAACACCTGATTTTGCGTATGCTTTAACAGCATCAATGAAATGCATGCTGTCCTTTTCATTAATCCGTATCATTGCTAAATCATTATCCGAAAATCCGCCTATAGGCGAACGCATAACAGTGATAAGCGGTATATCGTCGTGTGTGTTGTTTATAACGGATAATAGTGCCATCATAACCGTTATTTCACGTCTGCCGAAGAATGTGCTTTTCTCAACGTATGAGTCAATCCCCAAACGTGCAAGCTCGTCGGTTATTATATGTGCATTATATTTAAGCGAGTTTTCAAGTATTACAATATCCCTCTTTTGTATTTTACGCAGACACCCTGTGTCCTTGTCAAAAATTTGCGTGTTGCTCTTTAGTAACTCCTTAATCTTTTGTGCAGTATAGCGTACTTCACAAAGCTCCTTGTCCATACCCGCTTCTTTGGTTATACCGATATAGTGCAGCTCGGATTTCAGATTTGTATCAGGTGCGGGGTAGTATTCATACTCATCATCACGAACGATACATTCTCTTTCACTGTAATCTACATCACCTGCAGGCTCTGACATAATCTTGGAGAATACGTCATTAACACTTCTTAAAACCTCCTGTCGGCTCCTGAAATTCTGCGACAGTATAATTTTTTGATGTTGTGTATCAGGATTTTCGTATGTTTCCGACTTTGTTTTAAAAATATACGGGTCACCCTTTCGGAAACGATAAATACTCTGTTTAAGGTCGCCAACCATAAATATATTATTATGCGAAATCAATTCAAACACAGTATCCTGCAACATATTGGTGTCCTGATACTCGTCAATTAATATTTCGTCATACTTGTCTGTGTATTGACATCGTATTATCTCATTGTCACGAAACAGCTTATATGTAAGATGCTCAATATCGGAAAATTCATACATATTACGCTTGTCCTTAATCTTTTCAAGCTCACGGATGAACAGAGAAACTATCCATACAATATCCTCCGCTTCCTCCTTATATAGCTTGGAATTATCGTTTTTTGTCATCTCATCGCGTGAGAAAATTACTCCCATTGCAGTTTTTTCGTTATTGCTCTTTGTAAATATATCGGTAAGCAGATGTGTCGCAAAAAGCAGAGCATCACGAGCAGGGGAGGGCAATAAAGGATTGGCAAGGCTCATAAATGTTTCACGTTTTTTTGGCTTGTCAAAAAATTCGGCATATATATCATATACCGCATCCCAATCCTCTGCCTCGTAAATCGCCGTTGCAATATTTAATACATAGTCAATACATTCATGTGTTGGTGCATCGTCAGTTGTTACATTTTGAAGTTCACATATTGCGTGATATGCCGTTCTTTTTGAATATTCAAGCCTGAACCTTGTTGCAAATTGCTCGTCTATAGGGCGGTCGAAATTCAGTACCGCATTATTAAGCCACGCTATCGGGTCAGGAAAGCTTTCAGTGAAACGGTATATCGAAACTATGGCGGCGGCAAGCCTGTCATTGCTTCTATCCTTGGCATAACATTCCGTAAGCCGACGGAAACGTGATTTTATCTCTATATCATCAGACTTATAGATATTGTCAAATACGTTCGACATTGCCTCCGCTATCATCATCTCCGCCATTGCATTGTCGCAGATTGAAAAGTTGGGGTCAATGCCGAGCATATGAAAGTTGTTTAATACAATCCTGTTACAAAATCCGTCTATTGTAAGAATATCCGACGTCTGCGTAAGGCGTATCTGGCTTTTGATTAACGGCTTTATGTCGGCGGTACATTCCTTGCTTTTCATATACTCATTAAGCCGTCTTATAATCTTTTGCTTCATTTCCGATGCCGCCGCCTCTGTGAATGTCACAACAAGCAGGCGGTCAATAGTCGATTTACCGCTTAATATCTTTTGAAGTACACGTTCTACAAGCACTGCTGTTTTGCCTGAGCCTGCGGCGGCAGATACAAGGAGATTGCCTGTGCCCGTGTCGGTATATATTGCTTTTTCCTGATCAGGTGTCCAGCCCATTACATCTCCTCCTCTAAAATATCCCAGATTTCGCTGTCTTTTTCTTGTATGGTACGCTCCGTCTTAAATTCTTCGTCAAATCTGCATATGCGTGAGAACTGACAGAAGGTGCATGCACTGCTGTTAGTGTCGGTAAGCGGTGCTATGTCAATTTTTCCGTTTCGTATATCGCGATCGGCAGTCATGATATTTTGCCGAACTTTGTCAATGAGCATCTGTCCCTCAGGTCGTGTACGGAGTGTTGCACCGTATGATGTTACGCCTTTTTTCTCGACTATAAACACTCCCTCCTCCTGACGTGAAAGCTCAAATTCAACTCTGTCAATTTCCTCTTGAGGAATTGGCTTGTCTATGTCATTACCCATAAAGGTGATGCCGTTATATGCAGTGTTTTTCTTGAGTGAATTCAGAATAGTTTGAGGTCTTGCGGTAGATTCAGCCTCTGCAAAGTCATTATGGACCATTCCGTAATACATTCCCGAAATAACCGCCTTATCGTCTGCCATCTCCATTGCAAGTGCGTATATAACGGGTTGCATATCAAGTCCGTTATAAATATCGGCAACGGAAAAAGCCTTACTGCCTGTTTTGTAGTCAATAATTCTGTATTCATTCACACCATCGTGACGGCACACGTCAAGCCTGTCTATAATACCGCCAAGCTCTATGTTATCCGAAAGCTTTACAGACACCTTCTTTTCACAGCTGTCAATAGTAAACTGTCCGCATTTTATGCTTTTTAATACTGCCTTTGCCGCATTCGTTACCGTGTCGCCCATACGGCTTAGAATATCTGCTGTCATTTCTTTGTCACGTAAATCGGAGCTGTTTATTTTATCGAGAGTGTCCGAAACAATTTCTGAAACGTACTCTGTGCATTTATCATCGTCCATGCTATCCCAGGACGTGACCTTACGGCAAAACCGTTGTATCACCTCGTGTGCATAAGTACCTGTGTCCTTTGCCTGAATTTCGTATTCCTCCCGCTCCTTTGCGCCAAGCCCATACTGCATAAAATGTCCGAAAGGACAGTTGGCGTAGGTGTTAAGCCGTGTTGCACTGTAGTATGATTTATCACTGTACAACTCACGTGCAATGTCGGGGTCAAGCTCCACGTTACGCTTGATAAAATTGTATTTTGCATGGTTCACGCTATATAGCTTTTTGCTCCACTCCTCGCGATCGGAAAACCACGCATTGACGTGTGACCATAAGGGATTATTAGTCCTTGTCATCAACAGCCTGTGCAGTGTTGCTTTTGGCGATGAAATATACATTATATCAGACTCATTACCTATAGCATCCTCAGTTTTGCGAGTGTTGGGAAGCTTTGTCAGAATATCAGATATAAGCTGTGACGGAAGATTTGCACCGCCCTCGGAGTTCATTGACGGGTAGCTTATATAAAGCTTGTCCTTTACGGCAGAGAGTAGTTTGTAGACAGTATTCACCTGCTTTTCTGCTTTCTTATCAGTAGTGGGAGCTATTCTCATATCACTGTCGGAAAGTGCGAGCCTGTCCGAATTTGACAAAAATCCCTCCTGTGCCGTAGTCTTGGGGAATGTCCCCTCGATAGCTCCCATAACGAACATAACGGGAGTGGGTATTGCGCGGTTTGCATCGGCAGAGCATATGAAAACTCTGTCAATTCCCGATGGTAC
>CADBPJ010000155.1 GCA_902796445.1 uncultured Ruminococcus sp.
ACCGCCGAGTAGCAAGGCTACGAGGGTTATCCCGTAGTGTACGTGGGTACTCGAGGGACGGTTTTCGTTCGTAGTTTGACGGCATTTGATAAAAAAGTCACTATCGTAACTGTCGTTCCGTTGCACTCCACTCTCATAGGTAGCCTTTTTTGCTATTAGGAAATCGAGAAATTTCCTAATAGATAAAAGAAAATCTGCAAATTCGCAGATTTTCTCCGAAATAATCAATTTTGTAATGCTTTTTAGCAATTAATCCATATTTTGAGTTAGATTGATTCACCGTCAAACGATCGGTGCTGTTTTTTTACATCCTCTTGTATCAGTATTGATTAATCAACCCATACTTGTTTTTTATTCTATCCAGCTTCTCAATCATAGGCTCTGAAATAAACCAAAGAAAAAACGCTGTAGACGCACCATGAACCAAATCAAACGGCAAGCCCGATATATATGCAGTTTTAATCATTGCAAAATTGAGCCTGTCCTGTGACATAATAATAGTTGCAGGATTCATAATTCCGCCGTAAATGATAATGGTAGCTAATCCGCCAAAAACACATAGCGATGCTTTCGTTTTTCGCAACAATCCTTTCCGAAACAATATTCCCGCAATAAATCCAATTATACCAAAGGCAAACATCTGCCAAGGTGTCCAAGGGCCTTGTCCGAAAAAGAAATTTGACACAAAGCCTGTTACAGCACCAACCAAAAATCCCGTCTCACCTCCAAAACAAACGCCCGCAATAATCACCAACGCAACAACAGGCTTAAACTGCGGAAGCATAAAGAATGCAGCTCTTCCCGACACTGCAATCGCACACAGTACACTAATTATTACAAGCTCTCTTGCTTGCGGTCGTCTTGACTCAAAAACCATACAAAAAGGTATTATTGTTTCAAGAATAATTAATAGACTTATAAAATAATACTTTCTGTCCTGTAAATAAAATATGCCGAAGTAAATCGTAAATGGTATTGCGAGCAATGCCGTAAACACCGCCACCATAGTCCGTTTTGTCAATTTACGGCTACTTTGAGGCTGTTGGATAACGCCCGTTTCAAGCTCTTTTTTGGGAAAGAAGCATATAAATACTCCCGCGATTTCAGCAATGGACAGAAACTGAAATATAACCATAACGTTGTAATCTGTCACTTTAGACTGAAAAAAACAGTTAAGTATAAAAAGAATTGCAAATATACTGCCTAAAATACTCCGAAGCGGTGTCAATTTTTTAATTTCAGATATTTTTTTCTTATCCTCATTTTTCGGTAATATGATTTTTTTAGCTTCCTTATAATCTCTTTTCCTCACCTCGCCTGTGCAAGCAAAGATTATGTCCTCTGCTAAAACTGCATTTGGAAGTCTTGTTCTTGCCATTCTGTTTGCGGAGGTCGTATAAAAATTCTTTCCTGCAAAAAAATCTCTCGGTACTCCCACAGATGAAATGTTTCCGTCAAAAAACATAGCACATCTATCAGCATATTCTGCACAAAACTCTATGTCGTGAGATACCATTACGACAGTTACACCATTCGTTTTCAAATCACTTATAACATCGGCAAAAATCCGTTTAAAATATGCATCAAGTCCTTTTGTGGGCTCATCGAGTAACAGAATTTGCGGTGACATCAAAAGCACCTTTGCAAGCGCCGCACGTTGCTGTTCGCCTCCCGATAAATCGTAGGGGTGACAATCAAGTAAATTTTCTATTCTGCAAAGTTCGGATATATTCTTTACTCTTTCTTCTTTTTCATCTTTTGACATTTTCCTGTCCGATAATATTTCCAACAAATCAAGATAAACTGTTTTTTTTACAAATACGCTTTGAGGGTTTTGGGGCAAAACTCCCATAACACCGTTATATAAATTCTTAACCCTTGAAATGTTTTCACCATTTATTAAAATTTCGCCGCGATATGGTTTATTAAGTCCTGATATAAGTGACAATGCCGTTGTTTTGCCTGTTCCGTTACCGCCTACAACAGCAAACAATTCGCCCTCATTTATCTTTATATTCAAACCTTTTATAACATCGGGTAAATCTTTTTCATATCTGAAAAATACGTCTTTTATTTCAATGACAGATTTTCCGTTTGCAATACTGTCAGATTTAGGTACAAAGCTGCTGTTTAGTGTATGGTTTTCCGAATATCTCTCAAGCCATACTCTGCCATCACGAACAGTAACGGGATATTCAAAATCCCCCTCTATCTCACCATAAACACGCATAGGTACAGGAAGTGCCATATACATATCGTGATTTTGCCTTTTTAATATTTCTCCCACCTTTTGCGGCTTTGCATCTGCAATAATCTTACCATTATCCATAACAATTACTCTGTCGGATATAGGGAAAGCATCTTCAAGACGATGTTCCGACAAAATAACAGTTATGCCAAGCTCTCGGTTTATTTTCTCGAGTGTACACAGAAATTCCTGTGATGCAATAGGATCAAGCTGACTCGTAGGCTCGTCCAGGATAAGTACACTTGGTTCTAAAATCATAACCGAGGCAAGATTTAAAAGCTGTTTCTGACCGCCTGAAAGCTCTGTGACCTTCTTGTGAAACCAGGTTTGTATGCCAAAAAAAGACGCCATCTCTGATACTCTTGTTCGGATTTCGGGAGTAGAATATCCCAAGCTTTCCAATCCAAATGCCAACTCATGCCATACCTTGTCGGTGACAATCTGATTATCGCACGCTTGCATTACAAATCCAATTTTTGAGGCTTGGTCTTTTGAGTCTGTTTCTGACAGTTTTTTTCCATTAAAATAAATTTTTCCGCTTGATTTGCCATATGGTGAAAGAGAGGTTTTTAACAGTCTTAGTAATGTAGTTTTGCCACAGCCTGATTTTCCGCAAAGTGTTATAAATTCACCCTGATTGACTGTAATATTAATATTATCAAGTGCTTTATTTTCTCTTTTTGGATATACAAAACTCAAATTTTCGACTCTATAGCTTTCCACTTCCTCACCTCCCATATTTCTATCAATATCGGACACATACAAAGTGCTCCGTATGCAACAAATACACTAAGTCCGAATACCGAAACATCATTTGCTCTTATTGACGGAAAATAACGAAAATACATTCCGCCTGATAGGCTTCCTATAAGGGTATATATACCAAATACCATAATGTATAAAAATGCTTTTCTGTCCCTTTTATCAAAATTGAATATAGAGAACGCTGTTCTCCCAGGGTGCCCGTATCCTCTGGATTTCATACTGTCTGCGGTATCTATGGCATTTTCAAGCGCCCACGTTGTCATTATGGAAAGAATAGACAATCCGTGTTTCGCTCTTTTGATTATACTGCCGTTTGATACATCACGCCCCATACACCGCTGTGCATTTGCTACAACCTTAAGCTGTGCCGAAAATCTTGGCACAAATCTGAGTGTCATGGAAATAATAAGCGACAGTGACGGAATAATTCTCCCAAACAAGTAGATGAATTTATCGCTTGTCATTATCTCGGTATAACAGGAAAACCAGCATATAACACTCACAATCATCATTGCCGCCGCAAGTCCGTATACGACAGATTCTAATGTCAGGGGATTACCGCTTGGCAAGTATTCAATAATCGTTACACCCTCATGATTAAATGCAGGATTTATAAATGATGCAAAAATCAGTGTCGGTATCATATAAATCAAGTTTGTTTTCAAAGCTTTCCTGCCTTTGAGCATTACAGAATATGTAAAACCTGATAAAAGTGAAATCGTAAGACTTACAGGATGCATAAACACGCACGAAAATCCTATCACAAACACGAAATATACAAAATTTACAATCGGATGATATGTTTTAAATTCGTTCATTTTATCACTTTCCGTTTCTCGAAGAATAATCTCCTCCAATATCTCTTCCCAAATCGCATGTATATACCCACTCTACCTTATCTCCTGCTTTAAGCTGATAGCGTGAACAGCCGTAATTGGGGAACCAACCATTAACTCTGTACATCCAACCTGACAATTCCCCGCAGTCAAATTCATATAAATTTCCGATACCCTCAATATATGCACTGTTGTAAATTGGCGTATTCTCAAATTCCAAATGGATTTTATTGCGTTTCATTTCACGAACAAGCAAATTGAAAACACTTTCTCCCTCATAAAAAGTAACCGTCTGTTCTCCATAGATTACTCCGTCCTTCGGTACAAGCTCTGTCTTTTCCTTATCAAGCCATGCGATGTTTTCCAAAATTGTATCACACCTTACAGACATAGTACACGTAAGTTCCTTGTCGGATATAACTGTATTTTCAGGTTCAATAGGCACAGGATTGCCTTCAGAAACAGGCTCTGTTTGATATTCATCTTTTCCCGTATCGTCTTTTATATCCATTCCGTTTTGCTCGGAATAGCTGACATCTTTACTTGGTGTCTGAGATGGTGAATATAAAGGAATATCCTCTGCTAAATCTGCGTTTCCCTCAGTTTCCGTTTGCTCATCTGTTTTTTGAAAAGACTCGGCAGATGGGAAATTTTCAGGTATTTTAGAGAGTTCTTCCGTCTTTGTCACCTTTGTACTTTCACTATTCTTAGCATCACGGCTGTGAGGTCCCGCGGCATTATCACACCACAAGAATGCAAATGATAAAATTGCGGCAATAATCACGCCTGCAATTATTTTCTTTTTATGCTTTTTCATTCGCTATCACTCCTGAATAAGATTTGAAAGTACAAGCATGTTATAAAGCGTCTGCGCAATTTCTGCTCTTGTTACAGTTTCCTTCGGCTTGATTTCCATTACATCATTGGGAAGAATCACATTATCGTAACAAAAAGCAAGAGAGTCTACCGCCCAATCAGACGCCTTTACATAATCCAAAAAACCTGATAAAATGTCACGTGCCTCAAGGGCTTCAATATCTGTATTCATTCCACAGAGTTTTGCCGCTCTTGCAACCATTACGGCGGCTTCCTCACGTGTAATCGTTCCGCTCGGATCAAACTCCGCATCTGATACACCGTTTACTATACCATAAGAATATGCAGTATTTACATAACTGTAAAACCAATCATTCTCTGTCACATCTGTAAACGTATAATTGACTTTTAAAGGCAATCCTAATGCTCTTACGGTAATTGTTGCAAATTCAGCTCTTGTCATAGTTGAGTTGGGTTCAAATGAATTGTCGGTTTTACCGTTGATAATGTTTCTTTTGGCAAGCCCCTCTATAGCCGTCTGATTTTCGTGTCCTTTTATATCATAAAACGTTTTATCGTGTGATACAATATCTATTTTCTTAACATCAGGATTTTTGTCAAAAAGTCCTTCATTTTTATTTTCAGTTTCGGGAATCAAAATTGCATCACTCATACTATAAAGGCTGTTTTTGCCCTCGTTAAATCGCTTTAATGCCACAAGTGCATAAAAGCATTGCTCGGTTGCCATTTGATTTGACGTGCTATCTAAAGTATGCTTAAAACCTTTCCCTTTTTCATAGTATGTAAGCATACCATCGAGTATTGTGTTTGAGTTTTTTACAAATCGAGGATCGTCAAGGGATATTCCAAGCTCGCAAAGTGCTACTATCATTTGGGCACAGGTCTCTGAATTTTGTATACCCTCACTTGAAAAACCGCCGTTTTCGTCTTGACTTTTAGACATAAGCGAAAGTGCTTTTTCTGTTGCCGCCTTTACTTCTTCATTATCCTGATACTTTGAAAGGGCTTGCAGTGACATAGCGGTTACATCCGTATCGGACACATCTCCCGATAATGACCAGCCACCGTCTGTGTTCTGATTATCTAAAATATAATTCACATATTTTTCTCTAACTATACTTTGAGAAATATAACTTCCGCTATCCAAAGCAATCAAAGCAAATACAGCACCATTAACCCCCTGCCATATTGTCCTTTCATAATCTTCGAGCGGCACTAACAAGTTATATCCTGCAACGTCTTTCGGATTTTTGCCGATAGCAGTTAAGGCAAGAATTACCCTTGAATATTCGGTGTATTTTTTATCATGCAGTACGCCTCCACAATCTTTAATATGCTTTTCTGCTGTTTGATAGTATTTTTCAAAATACTCATTAGGAATGTCCGCACCGCTCCTTGCAAGACCCATAACCGCCCATTCACCGCCGATAGAGCCGACCTGCGGATTTGGCACAGATTCATAAATGTAATTAGCTGTGTCTTTTACAATTTCCTCTACATTTTGTTCTGCGGCAAATGTGGTGACAGAGGGAAATATAAGCATAAAACACAATAAAATTAAATATATTTTCTTCATTTTATAAACTCCTTAAAACGGGCAAAAGCGAGCAGCCTGATTTTTATGTCAAGCTGTTCGCATAGTACCTTACTTATTACTGTTCTAAATAACGCATAAGTATTGTTGCCACTTGTGCGCGCGTGGAATAATCTTTCGGATTGATGGTAGCTTGTGTTTTGCCATTCATAAGTCCTGCACCTGCCATCCACTGTATAGCGGGAATTGCATATTCAGAGATTTCAAATGCATCGTCATACGAAAGAATATTTGTATTCTCGCCGACTGATGTATCTTGCTCTTTATACTGTGCATAACGATACATTACCGCCGCCATCTGTTCACGAGTTATATATGCATCAGGTGCAAACTCCGTATCAGTTACACCATCTACAATTCCGTTTTCGGCAGCCCATGAAACAGCATCCGTATACCATTCGCCATCCATAACATCTGTAAAGCCGTGTAATTTTGCTTTTTCAGTGGGCTTTTCCAATCTGTAAAGCACTGTTACAAGCATTGCTCTTGTCATAGTATCATCAGGAGCAAATGTTGTTTCACTAACACCCTCCATAATAGAATTACTGCAAACATACTCTATTGCATCAACTGCCCAATGGTCAGCAATATCAGTAAATGTAGATTTTTCTTCGTCTGTAACAATAAAAGCAGACAAATGATTAGTTTGTACTTTTACAGACAATTTTCCATCTTTTTCTACACATTCACCATAAGCTGTATCAATACTGCCATCTGATGAAATTATGTAAGTCTTATATGTTTTACCTTTTTCGTGGATACTTTCGCTTACAGGGACGTAAACACTCAAGGTATTTCCATCGAATGTGCGAATACTTGTGTCTCTCGACGTAATTGTAACCTCTATGATTGATGCGTTTTTAAATACATCACTTGAAATTGCTTCTGTATTTTCAGCAATATCATCGGCTGTCTTTTTTTCAATAGCCACACTTAATAGCTTACTGTCTTCACTTTGCCCTGCAATGGCTTTTAATATTTCATTTGAAATATCAACATTACCTGCCGTTGTTTCGAATGATAGTGATAATCCTTTGCTGTCGGCAATTTCTTTTATTGAATTTACGGGAATTTCAAGTGTAATATTCGTTGCATTTTTTGTATCGGTCGGAGCTATAACAACAGATGCGTTATTGTTCTTTTCTGCATTTGAAATTGCATTTTTTATACTGCTTTCCTTTGCAGTTACAGTTGCCTTTTCACCCGAAACCTTTGTTGTTGTAACAGAATTATCTTCCGTCTTGTCAATTATGGTTGCTGAACTGCTGTAATGGCTTGCTGACGGGTCTTTTGTCCAATCCTCTGTGTAATACCAAACAATATTATCCCCGTTTTTTATACTACAATCGGTAAGTCCTACTTGAGGCAATTCACCATTCACCTTATAAAGCCAGCCTGAATTTTCGCCCTTATCAAATTCGCCAAGTGTTATGTTGTCCTTGGTTATTGATGAAACATAACCGCTTGCGGCTCCCGTATGTGTTATATTCCGATCAGCGCACGCCTTTATAAAAGCATAATAGACAGTAGCGCCCTCACCCGGAATGGTTGTACTGTAATTTTTGAGCCAATAGCCTGTATCTGCCTTTATTGTCATTGTAACAGTAATATTATCACCCGTTGGCTCAGAGGGTGTTGATGAGGATGTGCTTGTACCTGTTTCACGAGCAGGGGTAAGCTCATTTTTACTGAAATCGTAAATGTTGTAAGCCTCACCTGTCTTTATTCTCTGCGCCAAAGCGATTAAAGCACGGAAAGCTTGTTCGGTTGAACCAGGATTTATACTTGCTTTATCCGTATGACCAAACCCGTTCTTATCTGCAACTAAGAATGATAACATACCGTCAATTATGTTGTTTTCGTTCTTTATAAAGCGTGTATCATTTACTAAATCAACACCCGCAGCACAAAGTCCGATTATAACCATTGCGGTCGAGTTTGAGTTTGGACCGCTATAACCATCAGAGAATGTACCATTTTCTGTTTGTTGTGTTGAAAGGTAATTAACCGCCTTGTCAATCGCATCTCTGACCTCAGGACTGTCTTTATAAAATGACAGTCCTGCAATTACGTTTGCCGTCGTGTCAATTGTACCAAATTCGTCCCAGCTTCCATTAACCTGTTGACTTTCAAGGAAGGCATCTACAAGTGTTGTTTCATAGCTATCGGTGTTATATTCGCCTTGGTTATATGCTGATAATGTGTAAGGTGCAGACCATGCGCTTGTTGACTTTTCGACACCATTTAGTTTTTCTATTGCTGAAATCGGAGTATTGCTGTTTACCGAATAAAGTAATTCGGGATTTTTACCAATGGCAACAAGACCTAAAACAGCTTTGTCGATAGCTGTATCGAAAGAGCCTGTCGGATCTTTTATTGTTTTAATTGCTGAATTGATAAATGTTTGTCTTGCCTCATCTTTCAGCTTATTTTCTGTCTGGGGTGCATAATTTTCATAAGCACCCATATCCATAACAGTCCATTCATCTGTGTTATTTGTATATGTAGCTGCTATGTTTTCTAAAATTTCGGAAATTACAACATCATAGTCTTCTTTCTCATTGTCTGTTGGTGTGTCAGGATTTCCCGTATCTTCATCTCCGATAGGTGGTGGTGTCTCTGTGTCGCTGTTTTCCGTAACATTTACAGTTATGCTGTTAAATTCTGTTGTGTCTGCAAACACTGACGCAGGAGCTATGCTTAAAATCATACATAGTGTGAGCAAAAAGCTTGTTAATTTTTTCATTTCTATTCTATCCTTTCGTTAATTCTTTTTGTTTTTTGAAATATAAATGTGTAATTGCAACACCTCCCTATTGTACCGAAGCAAATAAAAAAGCTACGGTAATTTTAAAAATTACCACAGCTGAGTTTTCCTGTGACAAATCACAATCTGTATGCTACAAAACAAAGCCCCGTCATATGTTCCGAAATAAACTATGCCAAGTGCGAACAGAAACATTACCCCTATGCAAACAAGCACTTACGGGATAATATCAAAGCAGGTCTTGTGGCTCACCCCATATAAGATAATCTCGCATTTTTATACTCTGCCTTCTCAGTTTCCCAATGACCGGCTTTCGCCGACGAGCATAAAAACTTCGGAGCATACACCGACAGTTTCTCGCAGGGGATTCACACCCCATTCCCTTTCCACCGATTACACCTTGACATATCCTGCCCTTTGCAATGTAACCGACACTCTGTGTGATGATATTAAATTTTATATACTACAGTATACCACATTATATCATATAAGTCAACCGAAAAATGGTTTGTGCCAAGTCGGTATTTGAATTATTTTCTCTTGGTTGCTATAGATATATATTTACTTGTATCTCCAATTTTTATATTATGATTTTCCATTCGATAAAGATTAATTATTTCGACTCCGTTTGGTTCTAATTCCAACGTCATACCATCCTCAAAATCGGAGCAAAGCTTATTAAAATATTTGTGCATATAATATTTACCCTCAGTATATACATCATTAAGATTTATATCTGTGGTCTGCTTTTTATCAGACAAATTAAATGCTGCGATTACAATATCATCGCCTACTGTATTAAACACCTTGAGAACTCCGTTTTTCGGATTATTAAACAAACAATCTCTTGTAGGTCTGCCCACGTTATCGCATCTTAATATTTTTCCGTCATCATCAATGCAAGGCTTTAAATATTCTATATTGCTTTCACCTATTGCATCGCTCATATAAATAGGGCCGCCGCTTATTGCTCTTAGTATGCTACTGCGTTTTGCATCAAAATGATTACTCCAGAACATATCATAATCACACCACATAAGATAACCCATGAACACTCCGCTATACACATTTTCAATCGAATGTTCAATGAAATCATCATCCTTTTTAGGATAAAAATCATCGCTTGCCCTTGTCAGATTGGTGTATTTATGATTAAGATTGTTTATATTTGCATTTCCCATGCAGTTCATAAGTCTACAACCAAAATTTTCTGTTGATGCCTGCTCTATTGCACGGATAACATTGATTGTTTTTTCGCAAGGCTTGTATGTATTCTTTAAAAACTCTAACACGAGCCCCTGTGTATCTACCTTGACAAAATCAATTCCCTCACTGCTAAGATATTTATACCATGAATTAAAAAATCCGTATGCCCCCTTAAAATCCTTTGCTGGGAAATAAAAGTCTGCATTAGTTTTTACAATGTTATCTTTTTGCTCCTCAAATAGCTGACTTTCTTTTTCTATTCCTTGCCAATAACCAAGAGCTGAATGCCATGCCCCTATGTATTTTACGTCGTATTCTTCTCTTGCTTTTTTACAGAAGCCTGCAAGTCCGTCAGGGAACTTATTGTTGTCCTCCTTAAGTGAACTGATTTTCCAATTTACCTGCTCTGCCTCCGACCAGCCGTCATCAATAAGAATCCATCCTATAGGTATTCCCTTTGACTTGAATTCTTCAAGCTTTTGAGTCAATTTTTCATCGGTAACATCGTGATAAAAGGCGTTCCAGCTACACCAACCCAGATAATTAAATGTGTCGGGATAGGATTTGTTTTTGCGTATGTCACTATCAATCAAATTTCTTTCTATTGCAAAATCATATGTTTTCTCAATACTTGCATATGGATTATCCGACTCTGACATTATCATAAAATATCCCGATATTTTTATCGTCCCTGAATACATAGGCGAAATACTTATACGAATTTCATTTTTATTTTCCGAAGCTGTTATTTTTGCAGTAAAATCATCGCAAAAAAGAGGTAAAATATTTGTATATTCTCCGTCAGATTCGATTAATATGTTTTGTATATTAAACGGTAACTTATCGAAATCCTTTTCAAAATACGGCTCTGTCCAATTAGGATTATATAAATCTCTTGAAAGTACTCCTGTCACCTTTTTATTAAACGGAATATCTATAAAGATAGTATCTTCACCTTTAAAATGATAACCGTCATCAAACGGCAAGGCTGTACAAGTTATATCCATGTATCCGCACACTATTGAGTTCTTTTTTTCAAAAGAAATACTTCCGCTGTATTTTTCGTCATCTATCGTCACCTTATTTTTATCAAATAACAGCTTAGGCTCAACATTTTTCTTTTCTGCATTTATTTTAAGCTTTATTTCCATTGTATTGTCCCCATCTTCTCGTTGTTTTCAGGTGTAAAATAATGCACAATCCCGCTCATTATCATTTACATATTCCCTTCATATTTCCATTCATATATTGTTTTGACATTTCTTAACATATGTAGGAATACGTGTATTGTATCACATTATACCAAAGATTGTCAATACAAATTGCGTATAATACTTTGTTATGGTGAATTTGCACTTTTAATGCAAGAAATCCGCAAAAAATGCGGATTTCAGTGTTGATTTTTTTGCCTCTTTAAGGCTTTTAATATTCTGTACTAAATGCAACAGCGCATTTAATTATTCTTCCTCGAACATATCTTTGCCCAAGCCACATGTCGGGCATACCCAATCCTCGGGTACATCCTCCCATGCTGTGCCGGGTGCTATGCCGTTATCGGGATCTCCCACTGCCGGGTCATATACATATCCGCATGGACATACATACTTTTTCATAGTATACTCCTTCGTTCTCTTTTTAACTTATTTGCTCATTATTTCAGATATTGCATTCATGATTTTATCATGACAGCCACCGCAGCCTGTTGAGCATTTTGTAATTTTTTGAACATCATCAAATAATTTTTCGATGTCATCAAAATTCTTTTCCCTGCGCAACGCCGCTTCAACATCTGCATAAGTTACACTCTTGCAGTTACATATTGTATAGTTCAGCATTAGCCAAAATACCTCTTAAGCATTCCCTCGAAGCCCTTGCCGTGTCTTGCCTCGTCCTTTGCCATTTCATGAACTGTATCATGAATTGCATCGTATCCAAGCTCTTTTGCACGCTTTGCAAGCTCAAGCTTACCTGCAGTTGCTCCGCACTCTGCCTCTGCTCTCATCTCAAGGTTTTTCTTTGTGCTTGTTGAAACAACCTCACCCAAAAGCTCTGCAAACTTTGCAGCATGCTCTGCTTCTTCAAGTGCTGCCTGTAAGTAGAATGCACCTATTTCAGGATAACCCTCTCTTATTGCCTGTCTTGACATTGCAATATACATTCCAACCTCTGTACACTCACCCTCGAAGTTAGCCTTCAAACCATCGTATACATCAGCCTCTACCTGATCCTTTGCTCCTACTCCGATTACATGCTCACATGCAAAGTTCAATGCTGCATCTTCATCCATCTTTGTGAACTTTGAGCCAGGTACTCCACACTGTGGGCACTTCTCAGGTGCACTATCTCCTTCGTGAACATATCCGCATACGGGACATACATACTTTGCCATAATATTTTCCTCCTTAAAATTTAATACATCTTTCACATTCGCCATAGAAGACTAATGTGTGTCCTGCGACTTTACCGCCTGTCTCTTCTTCTACGGCAGTGTTTAAGTTTATCGGGGTAACCGACAAATCTGAAACTGCTCCGCACTTGCTGCATATAAAGTGGTAATGCGGATGCGTACATCCGTCATAATGTACACTGTCATGATCAGAGTCTATACGCCGTATAGTCCCCTTTTCAGAAAGCAATGCAAGATTTCGGTAAACAGTGCCAAGACTTATTTTGGGGTCACGCTTGCGCATTTCATCATAAATTTCATTTGCGGTAGGATGACTGCTTGTTCCTCTCAGCACTGACAGCATCATTTCTCTCTGTCTTGAATATCCCATAGTAATCACTCCTTTTTGAATAATCAATAATGATTACTAAATTAATTATATCACTTTTTTGGGATTTGTCAAGTACTTTTTTTAAATTTTTCAAAAAAGAAGCCGTTGCTTAATACAACAGCACTCAATTTCTTTAATCTTTAGGATTTACAATATCTCGCCAATCAAGGTCGCCACGTCCAAGACCGTGTATTAAAACCTCGGCTGTTGCTGCGTTTGTGGCAATCGGGATATTATGCATATCACATAATCTTAATAACGAAAATACGTCAGGCTCATAGTTTTCAGGATTTAGCGGATCTCTGAAAAACAAAACAAGGTCAATCTCGTTATATGCAATTCTCGCGCCTATCTGCTGGTCACCGCCTTGCGGTCCGGACAAAAATCTGTAAACATTTAGTCCTGTATTTTCGGCTACCACTTTACCTGTTGTTCCTGTAGCATACAGTGTATGTTTTTCAAGTATACCCTTATATGCGATACAAAACTGTATCATTAATTCTTTCTTTTTATCATGTGCTATCAATGCAATGTTCACAAATTTCTCCCCCTTCTGTTACTGTGACTTATTTAATGATTTTCGCATACGCGACCATATAGATTTTCGTGATGGTCTTCTAAATTCCATCATCGGTATTGATTTTCCCGCAAGCCTTCGGGCTATATTGAGAAATGCCTGCCCTGCACCTTGTATATCAGGTGTTACAGAAATTCCTTTTGCGGCCGATTCAGCTACCTTTATATCCTCAGGAACAATGCCAAGAATAGGTATTGACAAGACATCTATACAATCATCTACATTTATCTGAACCCTGCTTGCAATTTGCTCAGGATTAACCCTGTTAAGCACAAGACGGATAGTTTCTATCCCCTTATTTTCAAGGTTTTCTATTACCCTGTCCGCATCTCTTAACGATGGGGTTTCCGCCAATGATACTATAATCGCCTCATCTGCAAATTCTGCGGCAAACATAAATCCGTCGCCCATACCTGCAGGTGCATCTGCAATAACAAAATCAAAACGCGATTTCACACTGTCCCAGAACAGCTTAACACGCTCTGTGTCAAAGTCTGACGTTTTAGCAGATTGCGGTGCGGCGATAAAGTACAAATTCTCACTGTTATGGCTTTTGGTCAATATATCGTCTAAATCGCTTGTCCCCGACATAAAATCCGAATAATCATAGACTACACTGCTTTCAAGACCTAACGCTATATCAAGATTACGAAATCCCGCATCAGCATCCACCAACACAGTGAGATAACCCAATGACGACAGCCACATACCTATCTGCGACGTAAAAGTGGTTTTACCTGTACCGCCCTTACCTGATGCAACTATTATCATTTTTCCCATATTATTCCTCCAAACAGCAGATTTACCTACTGCAAACAGTGGTTGCAATAAAGAATTTTGTTTTTTTCGCAAAGCTCACTACCTATATTATACCATATTTTTCAATTTTGTAAAGTCCTCAAATGTAAAATTATCAACTTGAATTTTGTTATTTTTTAACAAAGCCACAGCAGAAACAGCCTCTTCCTTATGATTTTCCGCATCTGTTATTGACTCAACATCTGCTTTTTTGAGAAACTTTTCAAAGAAACCTTTTTTCTCAATTTCTATTGGCTCTGTTTCTGTATCATTATCCGAATATGTATATTTCTCGCCTGTTTGCGCAATGGCAAGCCCCTCGGGGTGCATATCCATTGCCATTATATACGAGCCGTTATGCCCGTTACAGCCTGCATGAGCAGTGCCGTAAAGCCCGCCGATTACAATTATATTTCCAACAGCTATAAGCGAGGCGCCCTCATTTACTGTTCCAAGCAAAACGAGATGCCCGTCTGAGCGCAAAGTCATACCCGTTTTTAGTATCCCCTGATATAGTCTTGCTCTGTTTGAACGAAATGTGGATATAAATTCCTCTGTTGTTTTTTTCGGTAATTCGGACTCATGAACATTTTCCTGTCCCTTACCCCGCTCTTTATATGCAAGCATCCAATCAGTTTGAGGGATTGATTTGGATTTTTCCGACTCGAAATCTACACGGCATAAGGGTAATAATTCCTTCATAAGCGACTCAAGTCGTTCTTTGTCAGATGATGACAAACGTCTGCCCCCAAAACTGATTTTGCAATCGCCATCGCCAAAAAAACCTTTACTGTTTTTTATTTTAAGCTCAAGTTCATCTAAAAGCTCGAAAATACCGCCTTCATCACCGAGATTTATACGTACTCCGTCGACCATACCCTTAAAAGCTATCAGTTCCTTGTTTTCCATTTGTCTCCCACCGCCTTTTACTGAGAATTACCAAAGAAATACTGATCAAATACGTCCCTTGCAACACGACCTGCATTTGTTCCGCGCACTCCGTGTTCTAATACTACAGCAACCGCAATTTTAGGATTGTCAAATGGGGCAAATGCAATAAATACCGCGTTGTTTGCACCTTTTCCAAGCTGTGCCGTACCTGTTTTTCCACCCACAGCAATGGGATAACCCTCAAATATTGATCTTGCACTTCCTTCGTCCACAACCTTTTTCATTCCATTATGAATTTGATCCACAGTCTGAGGATCCATATCTATTTTTTC
>CADBPJ010000156.1 GCA_902796445.1 uncultured Ruminococcus sp.
CGATGTTCATATCGGGATTTACCGACAATATCTGCGGTACAGCATAGCTACCGATGGGAAACATTGCGGATTCGCCCTTTGCAAAGGCGGTGCAGGCATCGTTGTAGCTGTATGCATAAGGATTAGGCTCTGCATAATTTAAAAGTGCCTTTGTCTTGTCTGCAACCTCGCTGTACTCTGTTTTAAAGGTCGTCTGACCTGAGTTGACCCTGTTGCATACGTCTGAGGGAGCAAGGCCCACCGCAAGGGCATTCCATGGTGCAAGACACGTCCATGTGTCCTTATAGCCGAAATAAAGAGGAGTTGTGCCATCAGCCTTTATGGTTTCACAAAGGGAGGTGAACTCGGTCCATGTTTCGGGAATTTCCCATCCTTTTTCTTCAAACATATCCTTATTATAAAGGATACCGGCCGCATTTGCTGAATAAGGCAGGGCATAAACCCCATCCTTTGGTATAAATTCAAGGTCCTTATCTATTTTAAGGTAAGCCTGCTTTATGTCATTCACCACATCAAGATCTGAGATGTCTGCAAAAAGCTCTGCATCGAGAAAGTTTGAGTAATTTATATCTCCGCCGATGCCGACGATGTCGGGATAGTCACCTCTGATAAGTCTTGTTTTCAGCACCGTCATAGCCTCGTTTGGCGATTCGATATCAAGATGGATATCATCATGTGTTGCATTGAACCGCTCTTCGATTTTTTCAAACGCCTTTACAGCCTCGGGTTTGTACTGAAGCATTGTAATGTGTATTTTTCCGTCCGAACTTCCGCCCATTCCGCAGCTCTGTAAAAGAAGCGTTGATGATAATGCCACAAAAAGTAATAATAATTTTACTGATTTTGCTTTTTTCATTTGATAATCCTCCTTTAAATGTTATAGTATTCCGTATCTTTTCTTCTGATATGAGTATATCATACCTTTATGCGTTCTGTAAATGGTATAAATCGAGATATTTTATACCATTTTGCCACTTTTTTCGTATATGTATTAATTATATTGCATTTTGGTATATTTTATGATATAATAAACACAATCAAGAAAGAAATCCTCAATGGATTTCTTAAGATGTGTTTATTGATATCGATGTGAAGCAAGGCAGATAAGCTACTTTGCACTTATGATATAATAATTGCAGACAAAGCAGAGCGTTACTCCGATTTAAATATTAAAAAATCCATACAACTTAAAAAGAATATTTTGATGTCAACAAGGAGGTTATGACATGGATGACTTGCTGTTTTCGGTATTTCCAAATGAAAATTTTGTAGATCTGGGCCTGTTCCAATGCGGACGCGAGAAATGCTCACCTGCACATTCATTCGGTCCTGCATCAAGAAATCACTATCTTTTTCACTATGTCTTATCGGGAGCCGGAAGACTGCTGGCTAATGACAAAAAAGGAATCACAAGAGAGTACCCCATTAAAAGTTTGCAGGGATTTATGATTTTCCCCGACCAGATAACGACATATATTGCCGATAATGACATGCCCTGGGAATATGTCTGGATAGAGTTTGGCGGACTTCGTGCAAAGGCGGTGGTTGAGGCGGCGGGCTTTGATTTTGCTCAGCCTGTCTACAAGGCCCGCTCAAAGGAGCTTCGTGAGGAAATGATGAAGGAGATGAACTATATCGTTGAAAACAGCAGTCTTTCTCCCCTTCATCTTATCGGACATCTTTATTTGTTTGCAGATTATCTTTTACGTTCCACAGAGGGTATAAACGTACAGCACAGCAGCAATCTCCGTGATTTTTATATTCATGAAGCACTGGAATTTATAGATCATAATTTCCAGAATTACATTTCTGTTGAGGATATAGCAGACGTTTGCGGATTAAACAGAACCTATTTCGGCAAGATATTCAAGGAAGCTATCGGAAAATCCCCCCAGGAATTTCTTATAAACTACCGCATGATAAAGGCAACGGAGCTTTTAATGCTTACCAAGCTTTCCATAGGAGATATAGGCTCTGCCGTGGGATATGATAATCAGCTCCATTTTTCCAGAGCGTTCAAAAGCGTTTACGGGATATCTCCCAAAAAATGGCGAACCGAGCATATCATTAACAAATAGTCTTTGCGGCATATGCTCAAGTTCTCCTGCAAGTAATTTAGCTACTTCGTCATCAGCATTTTCTGTAATACCTGCATATAATTTAATTCCGGAATTGCTGAGTGCATTTTGTGTGCCGTTGCCAATGCCACCGCAAATTACAATATCTACATCGGCATTAGATAAGAAACCTGATAATGCGCCATGACCTGATCCGCTTGTATCTACCACTTCGGATTTTTGTATTTTCCCGTCTTCAATGTCATAAATCTTAAACTGTTCGGTATATCCGAAGTGTCCGTAAATTTATCCGTTTTCATAAGTTACTGCTATTCGCATTGTGATTTTTCATTTATTATCAAAATCCTTATCCGCAAGAGCAGAGAATTTTTTAATCAAATCAATTTCCCTCGGATCATACGGATTCAGGCTCGGACGATACAAATCATGAAACCATTTTGAAAAATCAAAATCACGATATGCATCAGGATTTTCTTTATAACCATCCCATATACCGTTCCACGGTTCGTAGGTTTGATATTTTCCGGCAACAAATCCCCAGCAATAACAGCCTATCTTTTCAAGAAAGTAAAGAGGGAACATTTCTTCAACCGTATTTTTATTGCATCTTGCAAGCCACTCTGTATTAATTACAGGTCTTCCGAGCTTTTTGAGTAAATGCATTTCTTCAACATTGTTTTCATAACTATTATAGTTGTGATATGTTATAATATCAGAATTTTCCAAACCTATCTTCTCAATCTCCAAAAGATTATCAAAGTTAACCGTCTGTGTCCATATACCGACTGTTAAAGGTTGAATGGGATCGATATTTCTTATTATTTCAAAAAACTTCATCATATGAGGCAGAGACATGGATTTTCTGTTTGAATTTCCCGGTTCGTTAAACACATCCCAAATAATAATTCTTTCATCATCCTTGTATTTTGTTACTATTTCCCTCACAAATTCATAATATTTCTCTGCATATTCAGGCTCGTCAAGAAGTGAATAGCCCGCGCCGTTGAATAC
>CADBPJ010000157.1 GCA_902796445.1 uncultured Ruminococcus sp.
CTTCATAAGCAGCCTAAAACACACTAAGGGTAAATGGCACGGGAAGTCGTTTGACCTGCTCCCCTGGCAGCAGGATATTATAAAAAATGTATTCGGAACTGTAAAGAGAAACGGTTACAGACAGTATAACACGGCGTATGTGGAAATCCCGAAAAAGAACGGTAAATCGGAGCTTGCGGCAGGTGTGGCACTGTATCTTACCTGCGGCGATATGGAATGGGGCGCTGAAGTTTACGGCTGTGCGTCCGACCGTCAGCAGGCAAGCATTGTTTTTGATGTTGCTGTGGATATGGTTGACCAGTGTCCGGCACTGAAAAAACGAATAAAACCCGTAATGTCGGTAAAACGGCTTGTATATAAACCAACAAACAGTTTCTATCAGGTACTTTCATCGGAAGCGTTTACAAAGCATGGTTTAAATATTCATGGTGTGATTTTCGATGAACTTCATGCACAACCGAATCGCGATTTATTTGATGTTATGACAAAAGGCTCCGGTGACGCAAGAATGCAGCCGCTGTTTTTTCTCATAACAACGGCAGGAACAGACAGAAACAGCATATGCTTTGAACAACACCAAAAAGCGGTGGACATTTTGGAGGTAAGAAAGATAGACACCACATTCTATCCTGCAATATACGGTCTGCCTGATGATGAGGATTGGACGAGTGAGGAAAACTGGTATAGGGCAAATCCGTCACTCGGGTACACGATAGATATTGAAAAGGTACGAAATGCATATATGAGTGCCAGGGACAACCCGGCA
This sequence comes from uncultured Ruminococcus sp., assembly GCA_902796445.1. GTDB lineage: Bacteria > Bacillota > Clostridia > UBA1381 > UBA1381 > Ornithomonoglobus. The sequence goes on from CADBPJ010000157.1 coordinate 767, forward strand.
GAGGAAAATCTGTTCCGTCAGTTGAGGCTTAATCAGTGGGTTAAACAGTCCACACGTTGGATGCCGATGGATAAATGGGACGAATGTAATGAGATAGTGAACTTATCACTATTAAAGGGACGTGAATGCTATGGCGGACTTGACCTCTCAACCACACTTGACTTAACGGCATTTGTGCTTGTGTTTCCGCCAAAAAACGAAAATGAAAAATATATTATTGTTCCGTATTTCTGGATACCGGATGATAATCTTAAAAAACGAGTGAACCGAGACCATGTTCCGTATGATGTGTGGAAAGCACAAGGCCATATTCGGACAACACAGGGAAATGTGGTTGACTACCGCAGAATAGAGGCGGATATTAAAGAAATTGCAAGCGAGTTCGTTATAAAAGAAATTGCATATGACCGATATAACGCAACGCAAATCATATTAAATCTGATGGACGAAGGTTTAACAATGGTGCCGTTCGGGCAAGGGTTTAAGGATATGTCACCGCCGACAAAGGAGATATTCACGCTTGTGCTTAAAAACAAAATTGTACATAACATGAATCCGGTTCTTAGGTGGAATTTTGATAATGTGTGCGTTGAAACCGATGCCGCTGAAAATATAAAGCCGTCAAAGAAACACTCAACAGAGAGAATAGACGGTGCTGTCAGTACGATTATGGCGTTGGACAGAGTCGTGCGCAATATGAATGTGAACACGTCATCGGTTTATGATGAGCGCGGTGTTTTAGTGATATAAAAATAAAATTGTATACATAAGCATATATTTACTAATAATATTATATATAAAAAATATTTTTGTAATCAAATGCTTGCAAATGATTACAAAGTATGATATAATAATATTACAAAGAGTAAAGGAGATGTTATACATGGCAAAAACTTTAGTTCAATTTCGCACAGAGGATACGTCAAGAATAAAAGCAATCAGCATATGCGACAAATTGGGAATTGATTTGCCGACGTATATGCGTATGTGTATTGCGCGGTTAATCCAGGAAAACGGAATTCCGTTTAGCATGAAGCTTGATAATAATTCTGAAAATACGGCTTTAAGCGCAATGAAGGAAGCAAGCCGTATCGCTTCAGAAAACGGTATTGCCGATATGACACTTGATGAGATAAATGCAGAAATCAGTGAAGCGAGAAAGCATAGGTGAGGTCAATGAGATATTATGCTGTTATTGACACCAATGTCATAGTGTCAGCAATGCTTAAATGGAATTCTGTGCCGGGAAGTATTTTGGAATTGGCAATTGAGGGCCCGATTACACCTGTATTAAATGAGAAAATTTTAGAAGAATACAGAGAGGTTCTTCTAAGACCAAAATTTCATTTTACAGATAAAATTGTAAGTGAGGTCATAGAAGCAATTAAAAGGCGTGCAATATTCGCTGATGAAGAAAGAATTGATATTGAACTGCCGGATCCGAAAGACAGAGTGTTTTATGAGGTTGTTATGGAACAAAGAAAAAACTCGGACGCGTATCTTGTGACAGGCAATATTAAGCATTTTCCGGTGGAGCCGTATGTTGTTACACCTAAGGAAATGATGGATATTATACTTTCGGATACAGTATAATAGTATGGACAAAGGAGCATCTATCAAAAACGATACGATTATGGCATTGGACAGGGCCGTGCGCAATATGAATGTGAACACATCATCGGTTTATGATGAGCGCGGTGTTTTGGTGATATAAAAATATTTTTTGCAAACCGCTTGCATATTGCAATACAATATGGTATAATATAACCAAGGAGGCGATTGTAATGGCAAGAACATCAAATGTATTTGCTCGTGTTGAGCCGGAAATCAAACAACAGGCAGAATCGGTACTGGAACAGCTGGGAACCCCAATGTCAAATGCAATAGGTATATTTTTAAGACAAGTGGCAATGCAAAAAGGAATTCCTTTTGAGATTAAATTGCCGCAGAATGTTCCCGTTTCATACGGAGCATTAAACGAAGACGAATTTAACGCTGAAATTGAAAAGGGACTTTCGGATGTGGCTTCCGGAAGAGTAATATCGGCACAGAATGTTGCCGAAAAAATGCATAAGGATTACGGCATATGAAGTGGGAAGTTTTTTATACGGAACAGGCTGAAACTGATTTAAGAAATGTTTTTGAATATATTGCATTTACACTGCTTGTACCGGAAACGGCTAAAAAACAAGTACAGCGCATAATGAAAGAAATTGCGGCGCTTGACAATATGCCGTTCAGATATAAATTGTATCATAAAGAACCATGGAAAAACCGTGGTTTGAGAACATTTTCGGTAGATAATTATCTCGTTTTTTATATGCCGGATGAAGAAAAAAATACTGTTTCGGTCATTCGTATTATGTATGGCGGACGTGATATAGAAAAGCATTTGTAATAAATCAAAAATTGCATCTATCAAACAATAGGTGCTTTTTTGATGCAGAATTTTGGAGGGATACACCATGAATATCTTTAAATCATTCTTTAAATCGCGGGATAAACCGCGCAATGCGTCTGTCGGAACAAGCTGGTTTCATATCGGCAGGTCATGGTCGGGCAAGGCTGTGACTGAACGGACGGCATTGCAGCAGACTGCGGTGTATGCCTGCGTTCGTATCATAGCCGAAACCATAGCCAGTCTGCCGCTGCATCTATACAAATACACGGATAACGGAAAAGAAAAAGATTGTACGCATCCACTGTATTATCTCCTGCATGACGAACCGAATCATGAGATGACTGCTTTTGTTTTCAGAGAAACAATTGTCAGTCATCTTTTGTTATGGGGAAATGCGTATGCACAGATTATCCGAAACGGCAAAGGTGAGGTGATTGAGTTGTATCCACTGCTGCCGGATAAGATGGAGGTTTACCGTTCGGATATTACGGGAGAAATATATTACATTTATACAGATACCAAAGGACAGAGGCATACTTTAAGTAATACTGATGTTCTGCATATACCGGGTTTGGGATATGACGGACTTATCGGGTATTCGCCGATTGCAATGACTAAAAATGCAATCGGTCTTTCTATTGCGGCGGAGGAATACGGTGCGAGATTTTTTGCAAACTCCGCAAATCCGAGTGGTGTTTTGGAACATCCGGGCGTTTTAAAAGATCCGAGAAAGCTTCGTGAAAGCTGGAACGAGGTATATGGCGGAACAAGCAACTCCCACCGTGTGGCGGTTTTAGAAGAGGGTGTGACCTTTAAAGCCATATCCATACCGCCGAACGAAGCACAATTCCTCGAAACACGCAAGTTCCAGATAAACGAAATCTGCCGGATATTCAGAGTACCTCCGCATATGGTGGCAGACCTTGAAAAATCAAGCTTTTCAAATATCGAGCAGCAAAGCCTTGATTTTATTGTAAATACCATAAGACCGTGGCTGGTAAGGATTGAGCAGAGTATCTGTCAAAAGCTTTTGAGCGTAAATGAAAAAGGTGTATATTTTGTAAAATTCAATGTTGACGGAATGTTACGGGGAGATTTTGCAAGCCGTATGAACGGATATGCGATAGCAAGACAGAACGGCTGGATGAGTACAAACGATATACGGGAGCTTGAGGATATGAACAAGATACCGGCAGAACTTGGAGGTGACAGATACCTATGCAATGGGAATATGGTGGATTTGACAAATGCAGGCGTATGGACGCAGACAGGAGGAAAAACAGAAAATGAATAAATTTTGGAACTTTAAAAAGGTAACCGATACGGCAGACAATGAAGATATAACTGAGAACATCCTCATTTTAAACGGCCCGATTGCTGAAGAATCATGGTGGGGAGACGAGGTGACACCGAAACTCTTTAAATCCGAGCTTGACGGTGTAGATGGTGATTTAACAGTATTTGTGAATTCTCCGGGCGGC
>CADBPJ010000158.1 GCA_902796445.1 uncultured Ruminococcus sp.
TATCGTTATGGACGAGGATAACTGTATGGTTGATATCGCTAAGTTCTTCCTCGAATTCACAGTTGATGAGTCTTGCGGTAAGTGTACACCATGCCGAATAGGTACAAGACGATTGTATCAGTTGATTGACAGAATTACAAAGGGCAAGGCGGATATGGACGACATTGAGAAAATCAGAGAGCTTTGCGCTCATATGAAATCCACATCACTTTGCGCATTGGGTCAGACAACGCCTAACCCCGTAATTTCTACAATGCGTTATTTTGAAGATGAATATATTGCACACGTTAAGGATAAAACGTGTCCTGCAGGCGTATGTAAGGACTTACTTAAGTATTATATACTGCCCGATAAGTGTAAGGGCTGTACATTGTGTGCTAAGAACTGTCCTGTTGATGCAATTTCAGGTGAGGTTAAAAAACCACACGTTATTGACAGAGATAAGTGTATACGCTGTGGCTTGTGTATGCGAAACTGTAAGTTTAATGCAGTAACAACGAAGTAAGGGAGTGTAGGAACATTATGGTAAATTTAAAAATAAATGGTATGCCTGTAACCGTACCTGAGGATTATACAATCCTTCGTGCGGCAAAAGAGGTTAATATAGAAATCCCGTCTCTTTGCTATTTAAAGGACGTTAACTGCATAGGCTCATGCCGTGTATGTGTTGTTGAGGTAAAAGGCAAGCCGGGACTTGTAGCATCATGCGTATATCCTGTTGAGGAGGGTATGGAGGTATTCACAAATACTGCCGCTGTACGTAACTCACGTAAAACGACGATTGAGCTTATTTTGTCAACTCACCATAAAAAGTGTCTGTCATGTGTGCGTGGCAACAACTGCGAATTGCAGAAGCTTGCTTTTGACTATGGCGTTGACGAGGACAGATTTGCACAAGAGGAAATTGAGTATGAAATAGACGACAGCTCACCGTATCTTATACGTGACGGTAATAAATGTATTATGTGTCGCCGTTGTACTGCGGCATGTAACAATGTACAGGGAATAGGCGCAATAGGTGAAATTGCAAGAGGATATAAGGTACATATTGGCTGTGCATTTGAAAAGAGCTTACTTGATGCACCTTGTGTAGGATGCGGACAGTGTATCGTAGCCTGTCCTGTCGGTGCGTTGAACGAGAAAAGTAATATTGATGAGGTATGGGATGCAATAGCAAACCCGAAAAAGCGTGTAATATTCTTTACTGCTCCGTCTATCCGTGCAACCTTGGGTGAGTGCTTTGATATGCCTATCGGCACGAATGTCGAGGGCAAAATGGTATCGGCAATTCGCCGTCTTGGTGTAGATGAAGTATTTAATATGGACGTGACTGCTGACCTCACAATTATGGAGGAGGCAACAGAGCTTTTGGAGCGTATTAAAAATTCAGAAGAATTACCGATGTTTACAAGCTGTTGCCCTGGTTGGATAAAGTATGCAGAGCATTATTTCCCCGAATTTATACCAAACCTGTCAACGTGTAAATCACCACAGCAGATGTTTGGTACAGTTTTAAAATCATACTATGCACAAAAACTTAGAATAGATCCGAAGGATTTATTTGTTGTAAGTGTAATTCCATGTACGGCAAAGAAATTTGAATGTAAAAGACCTGAAGAGAACACGTTTGATTTTTCTGATGTTGATGTATCTCTTACAACACGTGAGCTTGCAAAGATGATTAAGGGTGCAGGTATAAAGTTTACCGACCTTGAAAACGGAAGCTTTGATAATCCGTTTGAAATCGCAACGGGTGCAGGAGCGATATTCGGTGCAACGGGCGGTGTAATGGAGGCAGCATTAAGAACTGCGGCAGATGTGCTTGACGGCAACGTAAATACAAAGCTTGACTTTAAAGAGGTACGCGGCACAGCGGGCATAAAGGAGGCTGAATACACTCTTGGCGGTAAAAAGCTTAAGGTTGCTGTTATTTCAGGACTTGCAAACGCAAGAGCCATCTTAAATGATATACGTGACGGAAAACGCCACTATGACTTTGTTGAGGTTATGGCATGCCCGGGAGGATGCATAAACGGCGGTGGACAGCCTGTTCAGGGCGACAGTGTACGTAACTACACCGACCTTAAAAAGCTTCGTGCAAAGGCATTATATGATGCGGACAAGAAAATGGAATTACGTAAATCCCATGAAAGTCCCGTTATAAAGATGCTCTATGATGAGTATTTTGATGCACCAGGTAAGCATCGTGCACACAGGTTGTTGCATACAAGCTATGTAGATAGAGGTAAATTCTGATAATATGATATAATCCCCACAGAATAGACACTTGAAATAACAAAAATATTTCAATACTATTCTAAGGGGATTTTTCTATGCCTGGTCAGCATTTATATTGTATATTTGCTGTTTTTTTGAATTGAACATATTGAAAAATCGGATAGTAAGTGATATAATATAAACTATAATTTATATAGAGAATTGTAAAGCAATAAAAAGCAGAATAGCGGAGGGGTATAATGGGAAATTTAAAAACTCTTATAAAAAATGGCAGGGTAATAAATGTATTTACCTCCGAGATTGAAAATACAAACATTCTGATAGAAAACGATACAATTATCGGCTTAGATGACTATACAGATGATGATGCTGATGTTATATATGATGTTTGTGGTAAATATATATGCCCTGGCTTTATTGACGGGCATATTCATATAGAAAGCACGATGCTTATGCCATCTGAGCTTGCAAAGGTATGCGTACTGCATGGAACTACATCAATTGTTGCAGATCCGCACGAAATCGCCAATGTATGCGGCAACGCAGGTATTGCTTATATGCTTGCATCAAGCGATGACATACCGCTTAATGTGTATATTATGCTTCCGTCATGCGTTCCGTCAACAGAGCTTGACGAGTCGGGTGCAGTTTTAAACAGCGATGATTTAGAACCGTTTTATGAGCATCCGCGTGTGCTTGGTCTTGCAGAAATGATGAATTATCCGGGTGTACTCAGAGATGATAGTGATGTTCTTACAAAAATTGCGGGAGCGAAAAAGAGGAGGCTTAAAGTAAATGGTCATGCACCTCTGCTTTCAGGCAAAGCGTTGGATAAATACATTGCCGCGGGAATCGGTGATGACCATGAATGTTCATCATTTGAGGAAGCTCGCGAGAGAATTCGTAAGGGACAATGGGTTATGATTCGCGAGGGAACGTCCGCGCGTAATCTTGACGATTTAATCAATCTTTTTGATGAACCGTATGCACATCGATGTATCCTTGTTACAGACGATAAGCATCCTGCGGATTTATTGCAGAACGGACATATTGATAGTATTATCCGTAAGGCCGTAAAACAAGGGAAAAGTGCAGTGACAGGCATTAAAATGGCGACAATTCAAGCGGCACAATGTCTCGGAATAGAAAACAAGGGTGCAATAGCGCCCGGTTATGCGGCAGATTTATTGGTGTTAAATGACCTTGATACCATTGATGTATGTGATGTATACTTAGGAGGGAAAAAGATTGTTGACAATAAAATCATGACTGATTTTAAATCACCTATGGTAAGAAGTGACGTTGAAAAGGTTGTAAGAAATTCATTTTATATGCAAAAGCTTAGTAACGAGAGCTTTCATATTAACCCTAAGAATAAGTTGTGCCGTGTTATCAAGGTAATCCCCGGACAACTGATCACTGAAGAATGGATTACGGATATTGATTTTCAAATAAATAACGGAATAGATACACAACGTGATATACTGAAGCTTGCAGTTGCGGAGAGACATCTTAATACCGCTCATATTGGATTAGGCTTTATATGTGGAATTGGACTTAAAAAGGGTGCAATAGCCTCGTCGGTATCGCATGATTCGCATAATCTTGTAATAATTGGTACAAACGAAGAGGATATGGCTGTTGCGGGAAATCGTGTTCGTGAGCTTGGCGGCGGATGTGTTGCTGTAGTTGAGAAAACTGTTATAGCGGAGGTCCCTCTGCCATTAGCAGGGCTTATGAGTGAGTTGCCAGCAACAGATGTTGCCGAGCAAAATGAATTATTGCGTAAGGCTGTCTATGACATGGGAGCGAACAATGATATTGAGCCGTTTATGAGTATGGCATTTATGAGTCTGCCTGTTATTCCCAATCTTAAAATGACAACAAAGGGCTTGGTAGATGTCAATAAACAGGAACTTGTTTCTCTGTATGTTGATTATAAATGAAAATTGGGAGTGAAATAATTGGGAAAAAGAACAAGACGGTTTGCCGACGACGGTATGCCTTATAATCCGCTCGAGGCTGAAGAGTCTTATTATTTCAATTATGCTTGCATTGACAATGCCTGCCCACTCGTCATTTTTCAGCTTTCACTGTAAATGGCGAGTGAGCAGGCAATTAATATATTAATTCTGATTACTGTTTTGGAGTGAATTTCGCCAAAGCGATGGTTTATAGCCTACAAGCCTTTTAAATTGAGTTGAAAAATGATGTGAGTCCGAAAAACTGAGTTTTTCGGAGATTTCATCTATACGCATATCAGTCATTTTAAGCATTATCATTGCAAGACGTATTTTTGACTCCAGAATATACCTGTGTGGAGTTATTCCATAGTATTTCTTGAAAACACGTATTATATGTTCTTGCGAAAATGAAAAGTTTTGTGCAATATCGGAGATTTTTAGATTTTCCGTAATATTGAAGTCAATATACAGACGTATTTGTTCAATGTCATTTGTTGTTTGAGTTGTTGTTTGTTTATTATCCGCAAGGAACTGAATAAGTTTCAAAAAAAGCTGCGAGGTTTGGTTTTTGTATTCTGTCGGATTGTTTAGTGTTTTACATTTCTCGTGTATTTCTGTAAATATATCAAGAGTATTGACATTTTTGAAAACAATTGTGTCATTGAGATTATATATATCAAGAAGTGTTTGAGCTAATTCACCCTTAAAATTTATCCATATTCTTTCAAATTGATTATCGGGATTAGAATAATATATCTGATTTGTTTTTTCAGGAAGCAAAAATGTGTCACCCTCTTGCACAGTGTAGATGTTCTGGTTGCATATAATTATGCCTGAGCCTGAAATGACATATTGTGCACATCCTATCGGAGAATCCATGCGTAGCTGGTAACATGGTATGTTCCGATAGGTTTTTCCATATTCTGTGATATAAAACGGATGCATATTATCAGTTTCGGGGGAAAAGTATTTTTCAGTATTACTTGGTGTTTCTAAATCAATAATATTCATATCATTAATTCCTTTTTCTTTACATTGTATCATAAAATAAATTAAATGTCAATTTTTTAAACTATATTTATTTAAATATGTCATTATTTTGCATTGAAAAATCATTTTTTTGTTATATAATAATCAATATAAAATAAATATATAAAGAGAGGTGTTTTATCAATGTGCATATCACAAGATAAATTTAACGATTATTTCACTCCATACAAATATGACGCCCCTATTCTTGCACCATCAGGCGAAGAAGGAGCTTTTGACCGTTTCGGAGTAGATAATATGCGGATTTGCCGACACAACGGAAAGTTCTATTGCTTTTATATAGGATTTGATGGTAAGGGTTATCGTACAGCTATGGCATTGTCCGACGATCTTCTTCATTGGGAGAAAAAAGGTGTAGTCCTTGATGCCGGATCAGGCAGACCATGGGATAACAACGGACGAGCAATTTCATCATTGCTTTGTGATGTGGATCTTTACGGAAACCGCGAACTAATAAAATACGACGGAAAATATTGGATGTTTTATCATGCATATCCAGGAGTGGGCTACGAAGTTGGAGCGGCAGCAAACGGAATTGCATGGACAACTGATGAGAATTTACTTGAATGGCATTGTGAAGAAACACCTGTTTTTGAAAAAGGTGCCGATGGCTGCTGGGATGGCGGGGGACTTTATTCAGTGTGGGTAGTTCCCCATGATGGTAAATTTTTACTCTACTATAATGGTAAGGAAAGCACGGAAGGTCTCTGGCATGAACAGGTAGGAATGGCATTCTCAGACTCACTGCACAACTGGAAACGATATGAGAACAATCCCGTATTGAAAGTAACCCCAAATCATTGGGACAGTATTTTTTCTTGCGGTCAGCACGTACTCTTTGACAGCAGAAACAGTCGCTGGGTTATGTTTTATTGCGGATTTGACGGACATCATGCTCAAGAAGGCGTTGCGATTAGTTATGATATGAAGCAATGGAGAAAATGTCCTGAACCTATCATTGCTTTCGGCAAGTCGGGTGACATTGATTCAATCCATGCACACAAACCTTGTATCATATATCATGATGGTATGTTGTGGCACTTTTATTGCGCTGTCAGACCTGCCGAAACTGAAGAGGAAAAACAGTGTTTTGGGTTTGAATACCGATGCTTAACAGTTGCGCGGTCAAAACCATTCTGAAATATCCGTCGTTTATATATTGGAGAAGTTTGATTATTACTTATTTTACAAGTATTCCTTGGAAAATTCCTAAAAATTTAATTGAAATGTTAGCAAATGGGAGATAAAATGATTGTAAAATTACAAGCCTGTGATTATACCGCACTTATAAATTCCGAAAGAGGCGCTAACTGCATAAGCCTAAGGAATTCAAGATATAATGCAGAAATTCTACGAGAGCCCGATACAACAGGTGTTCTTGAAAATCCGTATTTATACGGTATGCCGATACTTTATCCTGTTAACAGAATATCAGGCGGAGTGTTTAAATTTGAGGGAATAACATATAAATTCCCAATAAACGAGCCTGAAACAAATTGTCATTTGCATGGGATGTTGCATTGTACAGAGTTTGAAATGACAGAGCGTGGCGATAATTTTGTGAGATGTGTTTTTGAAAAGCCTTATCTTGATTCCCCACATAGGTTTCGTATTGAAATTCTGTACAAGTTGTCGGAGGAGGGCTTAGAGCAAGGGACGAAAATAACAAATCTATCAGATACAAATATGCCGAATTTTCTTGGCTTTCACACTACTTTTAATGTTCCCTTTTTATCAAATTCTGTATCGGAAAATATACGCCTTTTTGCGGAAGTGGGAGATGAAATTGAAAGGGACACAAAATATTTACCTACAGGCAGAATACTGCCTTCTGATGATGTTACTGCGAGAATAAGAACAGGTGAGTTTATGCCCTTCGAAAAAATTATAAGCAGAAATTACAAGGTAGAAGGCGAAGGCAGAATTGAACTGAGGGACATAAAACATAATATAAAGCTTGTGTACGAAAACGATAGAGAATTTGGGTGGCGGCTGTTTTATAACGGCAATGCGGACGAATATATATGTCTTGAACCTATGACGTGCATGACAAATTGTCAAAATGCACCATTTGACAAAGCTTATTCGGGTTTTGACAGTATACCGCCTCATTCGTCAAAGGAATACATATCAAAAATATACTTAAGGGAGATGAGATAATGAAAGTTACATGGCTCGGACAAGCCGGACTAATGTTTGAAACGAACGACAAAATAATAATTGTTGATCCCTACTTATCAGACAGTGTTGAAAAAATTGAACCGCAGAACAAGCGTCGTGTTCCTGTCGATGAAAGCTTTTTTGACATCAAACCGGATATTGTAGTTCTAACACATAATCATCTTGACCATACTGATCCCGATACTTTAAAGCATTATATCAAGGAAAACAGTAATATTACAGTGCTTGCCTCCGGTAATGCATGGCAGACGGTGAGAAAGCTTTTTGGAGGGAAGAATAATTATGTAATGTTTAATCGAGGTACGGTCTGGACAGAGAGGGACATAAAATTTTCTGCCGTTAAAGCCGAACATTCTGATGATAAAGCAATCGGCTTTATTATCGAAACAGAGGGACATAAATATTATATCACAGGTGATACGTTGTATAATGAGGATGTTTTCTCGGATTTACCCAATGATATAGATTATGTGTTTCTGCCTGTAAACGGACGAGGAAACAATATGAATATGACAGACGGAAAGTCCTTTTGCGAGAGGGTAGGAGCAAAGGCGATCCCCTTGCACTGCGGATTGTTCGACAATCTGGATATGAATAATTTTGCGTATAAGAATAAAGTTGTACCAGAATTTTATAAGGAAATAAATCTTTAAGGAGAACAAGGATATTATGAAGATAACAAAGCTTGAAGTAATCAAAGTAAAACCGAGATGGATGTTCTTAAAAATGCATACAGATACTGATATTTATGGATTGGGTGAGCCGGTTTTAGAGGGACACTGTACATCGGTTGAGGCAGTCATAAGAGAGTTTGAGGACTATCTTATAGGAAAAGACCCCATGCAGATAGAGCATCATGTTCAGGCATTATATCGTGGCGGATTTTATCGTGGCGGCCCTCTGATGCTTTCTGCAATCAGCGGAATAGAGCAGGCAATGTGGGACATTAAGGGTAAATTCTATAACTGTCCTGTATACGAAATGCTCGGAGGCAAATGCAGAGATAGGATAAGAATGTATACGCATATCAAGAGAACAGCGGTAGTTGGTGAGTTTTCGGTAGATGAAATGCTTGACATTGCCGATGAAAGACTCAAAGAAGGCTACACTGCCCTTAAATATTCTATAATACCGCCAATAAAGGCTGTTGAAAATCCCGCAAATATTGAAAAGCATATTGAGAGATTTGCAAAGGTTCGTGAGAGAATAGGAAACGATGTTGATTTGGCGATTGATTTTCACGGCAGAGTTTCGCCCGCTGCGGCAAACATTCTCATTGAAAGGCTGAAGCCATACAGCCCAATGTTTATTGAAGAGCCTTGTCTGCCGGAGAATGTTGACTGCATGGTAAATATTGCGCATAAAACAACCGTTCCGATTGCGGCGGGAGAAAGACTTTTTGGAAAGTGGCAGTACAGAGAGCTTATCGAAAAGCAGGCGGTGAGCATTATTCAGCCGGATATATGCCATGTGGGCGGAATTTACGAGGGCAGAAAGCTTGCGGCAATGATTGAAATGTATTACGGCTCTGTTGCACCGCATAATCCTTTAGGGCCAATATCACTTGCCTCATGTATTCAGCTTGACACATGTATTCCTAACTTCCTTGTACAGGAGCATCCGGGAAATCCCGACAAGTCCGATTTGGGCGTTGGCTACATAAAGGAGCCGTTTGTTATAAAGGACGGATACATTGACGTTCCGACAAAGCCGGGACTGGGTGTTGAGCTTGACGAGGAGGCTTTAAAGGATAAGATATATGACGGAAAGTGGACAACCCCGAGACAGTATTATGAGGATGGAAGTAATGCGGATTGGTAATGAAAAAAATAAACGGCGCATCTTACCCCTCTTACCGACTTGAAGTATACACATACATCTACGTCGGTGCGAGAGGCAATCTGCTTGTTTCTTTTTTCCGTTACAGCAGAGGGGAAAACGGCGCATCTCGCCGTCATTCGGGGCTTGAAGTACACAAAGTACGACTGCGCCCCTCATAACGACAATCTGCTTGCTTCCCTTTTCCCAAACGGCATTGGTGAAAGAAAACTTGGATTTTATGAAAGGAATTAATAGCTATAATTATGGATAAATCAGTTTTTGTAACAGGCGGCTGTTACGGCACAGGCTATGCTGTTGCCGAACGCTTTGCTAAAGAAGGATATAATGTTTTTGTGAGCGGTCGCGATAAAGATAAAGCGGATACTGCGGCAAAAGCAATATCGGAAAAATACGGAGTTTTCGCAAAGGGTTATCAGACATCAACCTTTGAGCAGGATGAGGTATGTGAAATATTTGCCGATATTGAGCAAAACGGATACAGAGTTGACAGTCTTGTATTGAATGCGGCAAATCTCGGAATAGGGCAGGAGAGCCTTAATGTCGATATTGAAGATTTTATGGGTGTTTATAAAATCAATGTTGCGTGGAACTTTATGATGGCAAGAGAAGCGGCAAATCAAATGAAAGAAAATGGAGGCGGTTCAATAGTGTTTATAACCTCTAATTCTGCTTTGCGTGTAACGGAAAACCGTTGCGCGTATTGCTCATCGAAAAGTGCAATACTTGCTATGTCAAAATCCTTTGCAGTTGATTGGGGAAAGTATGGAATACGCTCCAACTGCGTTTTACCGGGTATGATTAAAACCGAGCGTTGGGAAAATAATGTAAATAACTGCAAATATTATCTTGCAAATTATACGCCTATTGAGGATATAGCAGATTTTGATGACATCGCAAATGCTGTATGGTATTTTGCAAGTGATGCTTCAAAGAATACAACAGGCGCAGAACTTGTTGTTGATGGCGGAATGTTGGCACAGCTTACACCTAATATAGAAAGGGAGCTATGGAAATGAAAGATATAATAAACAAATTCAAGGAAAAATTAAATGGTGACGGAGTTGTAGGTGTTTTTTCAAAAACCTGCGATCCCGGAATTATTGAAACAATGGGCTATGCGGGAGTCGACTATGTGATAATAGATTTAGAGCATGGCCCCAACAGTGTACAGAGTGTACAAAACCTGATACGTGGTGCACAGATAGCAGGATTGATGCCTATAGTACGAGTTAAGGAAAGCTGTGCTTCCGTTATGGGTGAGGTGCTCGACATAGGCGCGGGCGGCATACAGGTGCCGCAGATTACAACTCGTGCCGAGGCTGAAGCAGTAATAAATCGTGTAAAATTTGCTCCAATGGGTGAGAGAGGTGTCTGCCGCTTTGTAAGAGCCGCAAAATATTCTTCAAAGGACAGATTTGAATATTTTAAGGAGGAAAACGAAAAGGTTACAATCTTGCAGATAGAAGGTCAGGAGGGTATCGACAATATAGACGAAATTCTTACTGTAGACGGTATAGATGTGCTGTTTATAGGCCCTTATGATTTGTCGCAGTCATTAGGTGTTGCGGGTGAGATAGATAATCCACTTGTAGAAGAAAAGATGCTTGAAATTATAGAAAAATGCAAAGAGAAAAACATTACTGTCGGTACGTTTGTAGACATACCTCAAAATGCAGTAAAGTGGAAGAAACTTGGTGTAAAATATATTTCATACTCTGTTGATATGGGTATATTTTACGA
>CADBPJ010000159.1 GCA_902796445.1 uncultured Ruminococcus sp.
AAAAAAAAAAAAAAAACGAAAGATATAAACTTTAATAATGTCATGGCACTTATCTAAAAAGCCATTTGCATACGAGATAATCCTTATACTGTTATTTGTTGTTATCTATAGTATATGCAGAATTTTTAATATTACTTGTTTGATTTATGCAGTTACGAAAATACCATGCCCCACATGCTATATGGGAAGAGCGATATGCTCGGTATTAAAAGGCAATTTTCAACAATATGTTGCATATAATATGATGGCAATCCCGGTAGCTTCTGTATTTATTTTGGAGTTGTTCAATGTATATTTTAGAAAATATAAAAATATAATACATGGTTATTCTATAATAATACTGATATTCAATATGATATATTACATAATCAGGATGAGGTTTATCTTTTGAAAAATTGCAAATAAAAAAGTCGAAATGCATCAAGAATTTCGACTTTTTTATTTGCCATCTTATGACTATTCGTGTTTTGGTTTCTTTTTATACATCCTTGTCCCAAAGACCAATGTAGAAATTACTGTAATCCTTGTCACCGTCATGCATTGCCGCAATCGCTGAACGCGGATGAAGATTAAGGATACCTGTGCATAGATACGGAATATCATAACCCCATACAACACCTGCCGCCTTAAGCTTTTCAATATCGTTCTGAACGAATTTTAAAACAGGCAATATCTTGTATTTTGGGTTTTTCAAAAATCCCATAAGCATTTCAAGTGTACAGTTGCCCGCACCTCTGCCCATACCACTCATTGTACCATCTAAGTAGCTTACACCGTATGAACAAGCCTCAATAGTGTTTGCAAATGCAAGCTGTTGATTGTTATGCGCGTGAATACCGATTTTCTTTCCATACTTGCTTGCAATCTTCTGATACTTAAATGACAATTCACGTACCTGCTCAGGGTATAGTGAGCCGTAGCTGTCAACAAGATATATAACGTTGACATTGCTTTCGCCCAAAAGCTCAAGCGCCATATATATATCGCTTTCCTGTGCAGTAGAAACCGCCATTATGTTACATGTTGTTTCGTATCCAAGCTCGTGGAAATGTTCAATCATCTCAATTGCCGCAGGCATAGTATTTATGTATGTTGCGACACGAATCATATCAATTACGCTTTCGGATTTCGGCAGGAAATCTTTCTTGAAATCACATCTGCCGACATCTGCCATAACAGCAATCTTTAAGTCCGTATCGTTATCGCCAACAATGCTTCTTAAATCTGCCTCATCACAGAATTTCCACTTGCCGAACTTTGTTGTATCGAAAATATCCTTTGATGCTTTATATCCGAACTCCATGTAATCGATTCCGGCACTAACATTAGCGTGATAAAGATTTTTTACAAACTCGTCGTCAAAATAAAAGTCGTTAACTAACCCCCCATCACGAATAGTTGCGTCAAGTACCTTTATGTCAGGTCTGAACTGCATTAAGTTACCTTGTCTTTCCATGGTTCTCATTCCTCTCATATGTATATTTGTGCGTAAAAGCACTGTAACTAATATACAACTAATTTTTCGGTTTGTCAAGTGATTTTTTATTTTTTTGTTGACAAATGCATAAGAATGTGGTAAAATGTATAAGAATTTAATAAAAAAGACTATGAAAAGACAAAGTAGGCATCAAAACACCAAAAGAGAGTGATGGTTATTGAGCTGTGAGCCGTTGCGGCAAGATTGATGCTGAAATTTCATCTTGGAGTTGCACAGGTTAAATCATAAAGAGAGTAGCTTGTGACGTGTAGCGGCGTAAACGTGTAATGAGAGCCGATATTAATATATCGGAATTTGGGTGGTAACGCGGAGAGTTAGTTTTCGTCCCTTAAAGTATTGGGGCGATTTTTTTGTACCCGAAAGGAAAGGAAGATAGAAATGAAAGAGCAACTACAACAAATCAAAGCATCTGTTGAAAGAGCATTAAATGATGCTGTTACATTGGAGGCACTTGAAGAAATCCGTATTAAGTATATGGGTAAAAAAGGCGAGCTTACGGCGGTTCTTAAAGGAATGGGTAAGCTATCGGCAGAGGAAAGACCGATTATTGGCGCATTGGCAAACGAGATAAGACAAAACCTTGAAAGTGAGATTGAAACAAAGAAAGCCGCAATTACGGCAAAGCTTGAAGAGGAAAAGCTTAAAGAAGTGGTAATTGACATTACGATGCCAGGCACTAAGAAGAATGTCGGCAAGCTTCACCCTATGACGCAGGTGATGAACGCCTTAAAAGAGATATTTATGGGTATGGGCTTTTCAGTTGCGGAAGGTCCTGAGGTTGAGTATGATTACTATAACTTTGAGGCTTTAAACATACCTAAGAACCACCCTGCACGTGATACACAGGACACATTCTATATTGAGGATAATATAGTTCTCAGAACACAGACATCACCTATGCAGGTACGTGTTATGGAAAAGACAAAACCGCCTATCAGAATTATCGCTCCCGGCAGAGTTTACAGAAGTGATACACAGGATGCGACTCATTCACCTGTATTCCATCAGATAGAAGGGCTTGTGGTTGATAAGAACATCACTATGGCAGACTTAAAAGGTACGCTTGAAAGATTTGTCAAGGAATTGTACGGTGAAGATACACGTGTACGTTTCAGACCTCACCATTTCCCGTTCACAGAGCCTTCTGCTGAAATGGACTACAGCTGTTTCAACTGTGGCGGTAAGGGTTGCAGCGTATGTAAGGGCGAGGGTTGGATAGAAATCCTTGGCTGTGGTATGGTACACCCTAAGGTGCTTGAAAACTGCGGTATTGACCCTGAGGAGTACACAGGCTTTGCGTTCGGTATCGGTCTTGAAAGAATTGCAATGGGTAAGTTTAATATAAACGACTTACGTCTATTCTTTGAAAACGATATGAGATTTTTGGAACAGTTTTGATCGAAAAAGGGAGGATATAAAAATGGATTTACCTATGAGTTGGTTAAGTGACTATACCGATATTTCGGGAGTTACACCAAAAGAATATTCGGATAAAATGACAATGTCAGGCTCTAAGGTCGAGGGCGTAGAAAATCTTGGAAAGGACATTGATAAAGTAGTAGTCGGCAAGGTATTAGAGTGTGAGATGCACCCTGACAGTGACCATTTACACGTATGTATGGTAGATGTAGGGGAGGGCGAGCCTATACAGATAGTATGCGGTGCACCAAACGTTGCAGTAGGACAGAAAGTTCCCGTTGCATTAAATGGTGCCATTTTACCTGGAGGTATAAAAATCAAAAAAGGCAAGCTTCGTGGTGTAATGTCAAATGGTATGATATGCTCACACGACGAGTTGGGTATAGAGCCGTCACGTCTTGGTTATGAGCCTGAATACGGCATTCTTGTACTTGATGAAAACGCAGAAATAGGCAGTGATGTCAAGGACTTGTTTGGTTTGAACGAGAACGTTGTTGAGTTTGAGATAACATCGAACAGACCCGACTGCTTCTCAATAATAGGACTTGCACGTGAGACTGCGGCAACATTTAAAAAGTCATTTAATGTCCCCACACCGAAGGTCACAGAGGCGGGCGGTGACATTAACGATATGCTGTCTGTTGAAATCTTAGACAAGGACAAATGTAAGCGTTACTGTGCAAGAGCGGTGAAGAACGTTAAAATCGGACCGTCTCCGAAATGGATGCGTGAAAGACTTGAGGCCTGCGGAGTGAGAGCAATCAATAATATAGTTGATATTACAAACTATGTTCTGCTTGAATACGGTCAGCCAATGCACGCATTTGATATTCGTGACATTGCAGGCGGTAAGATTACAGTTCGCCGTGCAAATGATGGTGAGGTCATAAAGACGCTTGATGAACAGGACAGAACACTTATAAACGATGATTTAGTAATTGCAGATAATGAACGTGCAATAGCTATAGCTGGTGTTATGGGCGGTTTTAATTCAGAAATCAAGGACGATACAACAACAGTTGTGTTTGAGTCTGCGATGTTTGATGCAGCATCTGTTCGTCTTACAGCACAGCGTGTAGGACTAAGAACGGAAGCATCATCACGTTATGAAAAGGGACTTGACTACCATAATACAGTCCCTGCTATTGAGCGTGCCTGTGAGCTTGTCGAGATGCTTGGTTGCGGTGAGAATGTTTCAGGAATGATTGATGTTTTAGGCAATGTCGAGGAGCCTGTTTCAATCAAATTCAGACCTGATAAGATAAACTCATTCTTAGGCACAGATATAGCCGAGGCTGATATGCTTGAGACTTTTGAAAGACTTGGTATTGAGTGCCGTGATATGATGCTTTACCCGCCTTCATGGCGACCCGATTTATTGGCAGAGGCAGATATAGCTGAGGAGGTTGCACGTTTTTACGGTTATGATTTAATACCCACAACGCTTATGGTAGGTCAGACCACCTGCGGTATTCTTACACCCGAGCAGAAGCTTGAAAGAGAAATAAGCAATATCTTGACAGCTCAAGGTTTATATGAGATTTACACATACAATTTCCAGAGTCCTGCAATGCTTGATAAGCTTAATGTAGCACCAAATTCACCGCTTAGAAATCAGGTAAAGATTTCAAATCCGTTAGGTGAGGATACATCTGTAATGCGTACAACAATGGCAGGCAGTATGCTTGAAACACTGTCACGTAACTATAACTACAGAACAAAGTCAGGAAAATTCTTTGAGCTTGGCAGAGTTTATATACCGAATGAAAAAGGTCAGCTTCCCGATGAGCCGAGAACTCTTATGATAGGAATGTACAATGATGTAGATTTCTTTGACATCAAGGGCGTATGCGAGGAAATGTTTAGTGAGCTTCATATAACAGATGTTGAGTATGAGAGATTAACTGATAACCCTGTATATCACCCGGGCAGAAGTGCTGTTATTAAGGCAAATGGTAAGACCTTGGGTGTAATCGGTGAGGTACATCCGTCAGTATTGCGTAACTTTGAAATTGGAGTTAAGGCGTATATAGGTGAGCTTGACTTTACCGCTGTATTTAATGCCGCAAATCGTGATGTTAAGTACACACCACTAACAAAGTTCCCTGCTGTGACACGCGATTCCTCTATTGTATGTAATATCGAAACCCCTGTTGCAGAAATTGAAAAGGTAATGAAAAAGGCAGGCGGAAAGCTGTTGTCAAAGCTTGAGCTTAACGATGTGTACACAGGCTCACAGATACCAGAGGGTAAAAAGAGTGTAATGTACAAGGCTGAGTTTAAAGCACCTGACAGAAGCCTGACAGGTGAAGAAGCTGATAATCTTCATACAAAGATAGTTAAGAACCTTTCAAACGAGCTTGGAGCGGAATTAAGATAATGGCACAGTATGAGGACTTTGCATATGTTTATGACAGACTTATGCATAATGATATAGACTACTCAAAATACTGTGACTATATAGAAAATCTGTTCACCATTCACGGCGTGTCACCCGATACGCTGTGTGAGCTTGCCTGTGGCACAGGGAATATGACAGAGTGTCTGGAAAAACGTGGGTATACGATAACTGCATCTGACATTAGCTCTGATATGCTGTCGGTTGCATCAGAGAAACTGATAAAAACAGAACTTATACACTCGGATATGTCAAGGCTTAATACAGGTAAAACGTATGATGCTTTTCTTTGTCTTATAGACGGGTTGAACTATCTTATAGCCCCTAAATCTGTTGTAAATACATTTATTAATGTAAAAAAACAGTTAAAAAATGGCGGAGTGTTCATTTTTGATATAAGCTCTCAGTACAAATTGAGGAATATTTTGGGGAATGAAACATATATTCATTCTGAGTACGATATTTTCTATTCATGGCAGAACAGATATATAGACAAGTACAATCTTTCGGATATGTTACTCAATTTCTTTGTACGTCGCAATAATTTGTACGAACGTTTTGAAGAACGCCATCTTCAGCGAGGTTGGAGTTGTGAAGAAATGACGAAAATGCTTAAAAAGGCAGGATTTTCTGATATATCTGTTTATAATGAGTTGACCTTTGATTTGCCCAAGTCTAATTCGGAACGTTTAGTGTTTGTATGTAAATAATGAATTATTTGTGAACTTTGCTTATGTTTTGTTGACATAATTCTATAGATGTGGTATAATTTAATAAATTAAACCAATGAAAGAATTGTTTTATGTACAAATAAATCATGAATGGAGGTCATTAAATGGATAGGCTAACGAGGCGTACAGACGGCGGTAAGATACTGCTTAATAGAAATATGTTCCCTGAATATGCTGAGGAAACACTACAACGTGAAATTGCGGCGTTTCCGCCATTTATGCAGGTGATGGAACGTTTGTGTGAGTATGAGGACTCGATTGCACCTGATCAGGTGTCAACAATTTAACAGTAAGGGGCTGAATGTAACAGCTCCTTTTTTTCTTTCAAATAGGGATTGCAATTTAATAATAAATCTGTTATAATAAACTTATAGTAATATAATCAATGGAGGAACATATGAGTAAGCTTCTCTATACTCGTGAGATAGAAGATGAACTGATGATACAGTTTATCATAATGTATGCACTAATGGGAGCGGACGAGCCTTTGGCTTATGCTGATCTTTTAAGTGTAGTACAGGATAACTGTGAGATAAATTTTAATGATTTGCAATTAGGTCTGGATAATCTTGTAAAAACAGGCCATGTAAGCATAAAACGTCCAAATGATATGTTGTCAATATATGACCTTACGCAAAAGGGCAGATATGTTATAGAGTTTTTTTATACACAAATACCGCTTATAATACGTGAGCCGATTGATAATTCAATCAAGTCAATGTACTTAGAAAAACGTCGCAGTGAAGCTGTAAGATCATGGATTGACCCGATTAATGAAAAAGAATTTAATACAGAATGTAGTTTGTATAATGACGATAAGCTTATGCTTATGTCATTAAGGCTGTATGCAGGTTCTCGTGATGAGGCAGAACGTGTCGCAGAGCATTTTAAAAAACATTCTGCACAAATTTACGGAGGAATACTGAATTTCTTTGATGAAAACAGTTTTGAGGAGAAAACAAGTGACAAAGAAAATAACTAAAATAATCATTCTTGTTATCTTGTCCGCTGTTATACTTTTTGAAGTGGGATACATCATAAATAGAAATATTTTAAACGATAACACATCAGATAGTACCGTAGAAATCACTCCCGAACCAATCCCTGTAGTTGGTAAAGACGATGAGAATGATGATGCAAAGGAAAAATCAAGGATTATTGTTATAGACCCAGGTCACGGAAAACCATCTTCATTAATGTCGGATGAGGAAAAACAAAGTTCGGGCTGGGTACAGAATAAAGATGGTGATTGGGGAGAATGGCGTCATTATAAGTTAGGCTCAGCAACCGAGAATTGTGAGGGCAGTGGTTGCAACGGGCGTGTACCGACAAACGGTGCGTGCTGGTATCCTATTGCAAATGGTGACAGGAGCAAAGAATCTGATATTAATATAAGAAATGCTATGGCGGCAAAACGTCATCTTGAGGCAATGGGATATACTGTGCGTATGACACGTAATTCGAACAATGAAAATCCGTCAATAACAAAACGTCTCTCATACTGCTATCCGAATAATGATATGACAAAATCGCCTGATGCAAGATTATTTATATCCATACACTCGAATGCATCTGGAGGAGAAGCTCGTGGTGTTGCGTATATAGCTGCTAAAGACCCATATGACCAGGCGTGGATAACCGCTG
>CADBPJ010000160.1 GCA_902796445.1 uncultured Ruminococcus sp.
ACGAGACCGTGGATGTACACATATTTGAAAGGTTTCTCACCCATCGTTTCGATGCCGGAGAATACCATTCTGACTACCCAGAAGAATATGATGTCATAGCCTGTGACCATTACATCGTTCGGATAGAAGTATTTCAGGTCATCTGTATTCTCGGGCCATCCGAGTGTCGAGAACGGCCAGAGTCCGGAGGAGAACCATGTATCGAGAACGTCCTCATCCTGACGGATGTGCTTGCTTCCGCATTTCGGGCAGACTGTCGGATCCTCTTCCTCGACTATGATCTCACCGCAGTCGTCGCAGTACCATGCCGGGATCCTGTGTCCCCACCAAAGCTGTCTTGAAATGCACCAGTCGCGGATCTCCTCGAGCCAGCCGTTGTATGTCTTGACGAATCTTTCCGGAACAAAGACTAGTTCGCCGCTCTTCCCTACTTCAAGCGCGGGTTCGGCGAGTTCTTTCATGCTGACGAACCACTGATCCGAAAGCATCGGCTCGATGACGGTGTGACATCTGTAGCATGTTCCCGCGGGGATCGTCATGTTCTCTGTCTTTACGAGATATCCGGCTTCAGTCAGGTCTTTTACCCATGCTTTACGGCACTCGTAACGGTCCATTCCCTCGTACTTACCTGCGTATGCGTTCATAGTAGCATCATCGTTCATAACCTTAATCTGCTCTAAGTTATGACGTAGGCCTACCTCAAAGTCGTTAGGGTCATGAGCAGGAGTTATCTTAACGCATCCCGTACCAAACTCCTTATCAACATATTCATCCGCAACAACAGGTATCTCTCTGCCTACAAGCGGTAATACAAGAGTTTTTCCGATAATGTGTTTATATCTCTCATCATCAGGGTTTACAGCAACAGCAGTATCGCCAAAAAGTGTTTCGGGACGTGTTGTTGCAATTACAACGAATTCGTCACTATCTTTTACGGGATATTTAATATGCCAGAAGTGGCCTGCCTGTTCTGCGTGTTCGACCTCCGCATCTGAAAGTGCCGTTATACAATGAGGACACCAATTTATAATTCTTGAGCCCTGGTAAATAAGTCCCTTATTGTATAGATTTACAAAGACCTCTTTTACTGCCTCTGAACATCCTTCGTCCATAGTAAAACGTTCTCTGTCCCAATCACATGATGAACCGATTTTCTTCAGCTGGTTAATGATACGGCTGCCGAACTTATTTTTCCAATCCCATACACGCTCAAGAAATTTTTCTCTGCCTAAATCATAACGTGTAAGTCCCTCGTTTACACGGAGTTCCTCCTCGACTTTAATCTGTGTTGCAATTCCAGCATGATCAGTACCAGGTACCCATAATGTAGAATAACCCTGCATACGCTTATAGCGGATAAGAATATCCTGTAAAGTTTCATCAAGAGCATGTCCCATATGGAGCTGTCCCGTTACATTCGGGGGCGGTATAACAATAGTAAACGGTTTCTTGTCCCTGTCCACCTCTGCATGGAAATAGCCCTTTGTTACCCAATTATTATATAGCTTGTCCTCAAATTCCTGAGGATTATAATTTTTTGCAATGTTTTTTGCGTCCTCCATCAATAAAATCCCTTTCATATATATTACACTATCATATATTATCTCATTTATTGAGCATTTTGTCAAGTCTTTTTCGTTATAATAGATATTTTTATTCATATTTTGGCAATACTATGCATATACATAGTATATAACGCAAACTAAGGAGGATTTTATCAATGGATATTTCAAACAACCAAGCACAGGTGACAGGTGTTATCATGGACGAATTCACCTTCAATCATGAGATATATGCCGAGAAATTTTATACCTTTACTTTGAGCATACCAAGGCTTAGCGGTACAGATGACTCCGTTCACGTAATGGTATCTGAGAGGTTACTATCAGGTAATAATTTCAAAGTAGGCGATCTTGTTGATATAGAAGGACAGTTCCGTTCATATAACAGCTACGAAAATTCAGGCGAAAACAAGCTTGTACTTACAATTTTCGCAAAGGACATCAGGCTTAATACGGAGGGCAAAAACCATAATCCCAATTCTCTGTATTTAAACGGATATATTTGCAAAACGCCCATTTACAGAACTACGCCTTTCGGACGTGAGATTACAGACTTGCTTATAGCCGTAAACAGAAGCTATAATAAATCTGACTACATACCTGTTATAGCCTGGGGCAGAAATGCACGTTATGCCAAAACATTAAATGTGGGCGATAATGTTCGTGTATGGGGCAGAATTCAATCGAGAAATTATCAGAAACGAATTTCCGATGACGAAGTTATAACAAAGACCGCCTATGAGGTTTCGGTCAATCGTATGGAGCTGGCTCACGAGAATGATGATATTTTACAAGAAGACGCACCTCAAATATCAGATGCTTCTTCTTGTAATCCGGAGCTGTCTGTTGCATATTGCCGCCCCGTATTGTCTATAGTATATTTCTCTTTATATATCAAATCCGAAACATTGACAAGATTGTAGTTTGATTTCAAGCCTTTGACTATATCAGGCAGTATTTGAGCTGTCAGCTTTGTTCCGTTATGCAAAAGAATTATATCCCCGGATTTTGTATTGGGAACTACCCTTTCATATATTGTCTCTTTTGTCGTATCCACATAATCAAGTCCGTCCACTGACCACTGTATGCAATATCGTCCGCTGTTTTCAACGGTACTTACTGCAATATTATTATATGCACCTGATGGTGTACGGACAAGTGAGGGTTTCTCGCCTGTAGCACGCATTATTGCTTTTTCCGTTTTTTCTATATCTGCCAAAATCTCATCTGATGACATTTTCGTATAATCATCATGATTATACGAATGAACTCCGATTTCAAATCCGCTTCGGTGGAGCTTATTTAATGAATCCGAATAAGCCTCTGCCCACTTCCCTGTTACAAAAAATGTTGCGGTACAATTATTCTGTTTGAGTATTGATATTATTTCGTCAATATCATCGTCATTCCATGCACAATCAAATGTAAGTGCAATTTTATTATCCGCTCGTTCAACACTATAAATAGGGATTTGCCTATCCCCTACTAAAAACGTCATAACAGCCCGTCCCGATAGAAGAACCACCCCGATTGCTACTGCTATAATTACTGTAAAAATAATGATTTGTTTTTTATTAAGCACAATAAAACGCATATATTTACCTCCTTAGTACAATTATAGTAAATATATGCGTAAATATTGAATTTAAGAACGAAAACCATACGACAAAATCCGACTTACAAAAGCCATGTGGGCATATCATTCTTCTTTTTCTGTTCTCGTTTGGGCTCTTCCTGAATTTTCTTCTCTGCTTTTTGCTTTTCCTGTTTTGGTTTAGATATGTAATTTGATTTCCCAAAATCAACATTGTCTGACGGTGAATTGATAGGTAAACTTTTAAATCTGTCCTTAAATACCTTACCTGTCATTCCTCTTTCCCTGTTATATGTTCGTGCAAAGGATATAAGCACAGGCTTCATATCATAACCCAATCCGTTTGAACTTTCCTTTACAATTACGGTTACACTGTCATTTTTGAATTTTATATCATATACCTTACCACCAAAGTTATCATTCATTAACTGTTCAAATAAATCCTTATTCTTTTTTGTTTTAAATATATTTTCCTCTTCACCGCGAAGCAACACAGCATAAAATCCTGTACTGCTCTTTTCTCTTGCTTTACGTGCCATACGAACACTCCCTCCTTTACTACATTGTACCACAAAAGCATCAGGGACACAAAACATTTTTTTCTATTTGTCATAATTTCGGCGGTTTGCACATAATTATAGTCATATAAATATACAAATTGAGGTGAAAGCCGTTGAAATATCATACACAAACAGTTAAAGATACAGTGCAAATTCTTAAAACCGATATAAAAAACGGTCTTACCGATAAGGAAGCACGCAAACGACTTGCAAAACATGGTAAAAACGAGATAGACGATAAAAAGAAGAAATCTATTATCAGTCGGTTTGTTAAACAGTTTGATGATTTTATGATTATAATTCTGCTTTGTGCCGCAGCTATCTCATTTGTAAGTTCATTAATTGCAGGAAGTGCAGATATGACAGAGCCCGTTATAATTCTTGCAATAGTTGTTTTTAACGCCTCCTTGGGTGTGTTTCAGGAAATACGTGCAGAACATTCTCTTGAGGCACTGAAAAAGCTTTCATCTCCTACTGCAACCGTAATAAGAAACGGTAAGGAAATTAAAATTCCATCAGAAGAAGTAGTCCCTGGTGATATTATCCACATACGTCAGGGTGATATTATATGTGCCGATTGCCGTCTAATAAAATGTGACGGACTATGTGTTGACGAATCCTCACTTACAGGCGAAACAAATGAGATTGAGAAAGATGCCGACTGCGTTTGTGATGCTCTTACTCCGCAATCCGATATAAAAAATATGGCTATGTCCTCCTGTAGTGTAACACGAGGCAGTGCATTGGCTATAGTTACTGCAACAGGTATGGACACAGAGGTAGGGAAAATTGCTTCAATGCTAATTGATGCCGAGGAACAACAAACCCCGTTACAAAAGCGTCTTGCCGATACAGGTAAAACATTAGGTATTGCTTGTCTATTTATATGCGGTGTGATTTTCATTATAGGAACATTTAAGCACATACCGCCCTTTGAAATGTTTATGACATCGGTATCTTTGGCTGTTGCGGCAATTCCTGAAGGTTTGCCTGCTGTTGTTACAATCCTCCTTGCCCTGGGCGTATTGCGTATGTCAAAGCACAATGCCATAATACGCCATCTTCCGTCCGTTGAAACTCTTGGCTGTGCAACAGTAATATGCACAGACAAAACGGGTACTCTTACACTTAATAAAATGAAGGTGCAAGAAATCGACTCGGACAATGCAGAAGATACTATACGACTTGCCGTATTATGCTCCGAGGACGGAGAATACATAAATCCCACAGATAAAGCAATCCTTGATTATGCAAAAACCTATGGGATTGATGCTTATAGTTACAAATCTGCACATAAAAAGCAAGATGAAATTTCTTTTGATTCTCAAAGAAAACGAATGAGTGTGTTGTGTGACAAAAAGGTTATTGTAAAGGGAGCATTGGAATTTATCCTCCCTCTGTGCAAGTCCTATTACACAAGATCAGGGATTGTTTCTTTAACAAAAGATGTAGAACGAAAAATATTACGAAAAAACAATAATATGACAGAAAATGGGCTGCGGGTTATTGCCGTTGCATACCGTACAGAAAATCACTGTAAAATAGAAAGCGAAACCGAACTGATATTTATGGGATTAATCGGAATATCCGATCCGCCGCGTCCCGAGGCAGAAAAAGCCGTATCAACTGCCAAAAAAGCAGGAATACGCACTATTATGATAACAGGCGACCATGCTAAAACTGCTTTATCTATTGCTAAGAAAACAGGAATAACAGACAATAACATCGTTATATGCGGTAATGATATTGACGTCAAATCAGATGATGAATTACGTGAAGCAGTTAAAGTCTGCAACGTGTTTGCACGTGTTACTCCCGAACACAAGCTACGCATCGTTTTTGCGCTGAAATCAAACGGCGAAATATGCGCAATGACAGGCGACGGCGTTAATGATGCCCCCGCCTTAAAAGGTGCGGATATTGGGTGCAGTATGGGCATAAGCGGTACAGATGTAGCAAAATCCGCATCGGATATAATTCTTACAGATGATAATTTTGCAACTATTGTATATGCCGTAAAAGAAGGAAGAACAATTTATGATAATATCAAAAAGACAGTTAAATTCCTACTCTCTACAAATATCGGCGAAATACTGACGGTAATGTTCGGAATAATATTTGGGCGTGTAGCACCGCTTACTGCTATTGAACTTTTATGGATTAATCTTGTTACCGACTCATTTCCAGCCATTGCTTTAGGTTTTGAAAAACCTGAGAGTGATATTATGATGCGACCTCCGATTAATCCTAAGCAAGGCATCTTCTCACGAGGTATGTGGGCAGAAATTACAATAGAAGGGCTTATGATAGGTGCTCTTGCCCTTTTTGCCCACGCAATAGGTCTTGTAATTACGCAAAATGAAACGATAGCACGTACAATGGCATTTTTCGTTCTTGCGATGTCACAGCTGACACACGCATTTAATATGCGTAGCAGTAAGTCTGTCATAAAAGAGGGGTTATTTAAGAATAAGTATCTACTTGTTTCATATTTAGTTGGTGTAATATTGCAGCTTTCGCTCATATACATTCCACCTGTTGCAAATTTATTTAACATTTGTGCATTAAATATAGGATATATTCTTATTTCATTTACACTCTCTCTTATGCCGCTGTTCGTTGTAGAGCTGCAAAAATTTATTAATTCACGATTATTACGCAAATAATGTTGTGCATAATTCACACCGCAAACCAAATTAATCCGTTTGCGGTTGTGAGTTTTCAACATTCCGCAATTTTTTCAAAAAAAAGTGTTGACAAATCCCTCCGCTTTTGCTATAATAAGTCTTGTCGTTGAATGACAGATGCTTATGGGAGTTTAGCTCAGCTGGGAGAGCATCTGCCTTACAAGCAGAGGGTCACAGGTTCGAGCCCTGTAACTCCCACCACATTTGTTTATTCAAATGACACGGTCCGGTAGTTCAGTTGGTTAGAACGCTAGCCTGTCACGCTAGAGGTCGTGAGTTCGAGCCTCATCCGGATCGCCATATGCCTCTGTAGCTCAGTCGGTAGAGCAAGGGACTGAAAATCCCTGTGTCGGCGGTTCGATTCCACCCGGAGGCACCATAAATGCGGGAGTGGCTCAGTGGTAGAGCGTCACCTTGCCAAGGTGAACGTCGCGAGTTCGAATCTCGTCTTCCGCTCCAACAAAAGACGCACATTGCGTCTTTTGTTTTCAAAACGGCGTCATAGCCAAGTGGTAAGGCACGGGTCTGCAACACCCTTATCCCCCGGTTCAAATCCGGGTGACGCCTCCAAAAACGACTTGTATAAACTGCAAGTCGTTTTTCTTATCTATCAGGAAATTGCTCGTTTTGGGTGAGCAATTTTACTTGTTCAAAAAAAGCGTACCTACCTGCACCCAACATTCGGGGCGGAGGGTTGATGCGTTATTACGCTTTTACTATATTTATTAAGGTGTAGCCTATGAAACATATTAAACGCTTTATATTAACACTATTATTAATTTTTACAGCATATGCTGTTGTTAACTACAACACGAGCTATTTTACTGATATTTCACACAACCTGCCATATTTAGCAGAAATAAATCCTGAGCTTGCTGAGTCGATAAGCAAAACATCTAAAAATCTCAATGATGCCATTTCAGAAATACCAAGTTTAAAAGAGTTGATTGCAAAAATTCAGGGTAAGGAAGTTCCGATTGATCCTGACGATGTTGCTGAAAATATATATTTTACAAGTGACACTATGCTTAATTTTTACGATGAGCGTACTTTTTCAGTTTCTGTTAATGGGGATAAGCTTGAAATATATGGCAAAAGCAATTCAGAGAATGACAATTATCTCGTATTCCATTTTCTTGACGAAAATGGAGAAATACTGCTTCAAGACACTTCAAAACTGAATAATAATGGTGAATTTGTAAAATCACTCACTATCCCGAATAACACATATCAGCTTGCTGTATTTACAAGTCCTGTGCAATACGGTGAATACACAAGTGTAATCTATGACTATATTTATCTTGAACGCAATTCTTACGGTAATTGGGAGTATTATAAATCGCCTGTATACGATAACAATGTGATGCAGTTTGAAAAAGCAAAATCAATTTCTGTGGCATTAGAAAACACATACACTATATGTCACAAAAAACAGCCGATTATTGATTTGGCAGTGTCAATAACCAACGATTTGGAAAATGATTATGAAAAGGCAGTTGCACTTCACGATTGGGTGTGCAGAAATATTTATTATGATACAGACAGCATTGAAGGATTGTCAAACAATGCACCATATGTTGCAACCGATGTCCTAAACAGTGGAAGAGCAGTATGTCTTGGCTATGCCAACTTATATGCGGCGCTTTGCAGAAGTATAAATATACCATGTAATGTAGTTACAGGTCATGCATTGGGAGTAACTAATGTTGAACCAAAATGGGACCCCGCTACTGCTGCAACAGTTGAGGCAAACCATGCATGGAATGAAGTGTATCTTGATAATCATTGGGTAATAGTAGATACAACGTGGGATTCAAAAAATAAGATTGTCAACGGCATTATGGTCGAGTACAAGAATATATCTCATCTGTATTTTGATGCTAACCTTAAATTTTTCTCTACAAACCATAGAATAGATGAATATATAATATAAAAGAAATTGTATAAAAGTATAACAGGTCGGCTGTCGCGGTGTGTTTGGCGAAAATGCATTTTCCTCGCGGTTTAGAGCGTTTGAGGCAAATATACCGCAACAGCCTATTCTTATCTATATGAACTTTAATACGTCCATTGGTGTATCTGCAATCATCTTTGCGCCATAGCCTTCAAGCTCTTCACGCACACGAAATCCCCAACTTACGCTTATACATTCCATTTTTGAATTTGTCGCTGTCATCATATCAACGTCTGTGTCACCTATATAAATGCATTTATCTCTGTCTGAGCCAAGCTCATCAATCGCCTTATACACCATATCAGGAGCAGGCTTATTATTCATACCCTCACATTCTCCTATGGCAACCTCAACCACATCTGCAAAAAATTCGTCACGTAAATCCTTTACGGCAAAATCTATTTTATTTGATACTATTGCAAGCTTGTAGCCACGTTTTTTTGCCTCATGTAATAAATCCAATACACCATCATACGGACGTGTCATATTACGGCTGTTTTTGGCATAATGCTCCTTAAATATCCCTAATGCATTTTCTAAATCATCGCCTGTTACTCCTTCGGGTACAGCACGTTCCATAAGCTTTCTTATGCCGTTTCCCACAAATCTGCGTACCTCATCTATTGTACGCAACGGATATCCGCACTTGCCCAAAGCATAGTTAACACTTGCCCATAAATCATCAAGTGTATTTAGTAATGTTCCGTCCAAATCGAATATTAGTGTTTCGTATTTCATTTTAATTTACTCCCTTGAAATGTATTTCTTTCTGCCATAAGCTTGTCTATAGCATTTAAGACTTCAAACTTTTTCAGGCTCCATATCGGTGCTAAAAGGGACTCCCTCGCCCCATCGCCTGTAAGACGCTGAATGACAACCTCTTTTGGTATAACCTCTAACTGACTTACAATTATATCAACATACTCGTCCTTTGTAAGCGGTGTTATTTTACCTTCTTTATATTCTTTAGCAAGAACAGTTCCTTCTAAAATATGCAAAAGATGCAGTTTTACGCAATGGGGGAATAGCTCCCCTACCCTTCTTGCAGACTCTATCATCATTTCCTTATTCTCACCGGGCAGACCGTCAATCAAATGAACACAAATATTGATACCCCGCTCTTTAAGTTTATTATATCCGTAAAGAAACTCCGCGTATGTGTGACATCTGTTTATCCTCTCACCTGTAACATCAAAAACCGATTGCAGACCAAGCTCCACAATAAGGTATGTTCTATTATGAAGCTCTGTAAGGTACTCTACGACATCATCACTAAGGCAATCGGCACGTGTGGCAATGCTTATACCCACTACGTTTGGCTGACGTAATACACATTCAAACCTATCACACAAAACAGCAACGGGGGCATACGTATTTGTATGTGCCTGAAAATACGGCATATACTTGCCCTCATGCCATTTTTTATGCATACGATGTCTTACTTCATCAAACTGACGCATTATACTGTCATTGGGGTCACCTGCAAAATCACC
>CADBPJ010000161.1 GCA_902796445.1 uncultured Ruminococcus sp.
ATTATAAATTGTATGGAATATCGTTCATATTCTACGCAATCGGGCAGGTTACTTCTTGATGCCGAATTTTCAAAAATAATGTTTTTATTGGGAGGAATTGTAGAAAGGGCACACAATAATATACCTACTGTAGTAAGAAAAATGATTATATACATTAAAAAAAATCTTACAAAACCACTGAGTTTATCTGAAATCAGTAGTCAATGTTCAGTATCCGCACCATACGCATCACGCATATTCAAAAAATATATGAATATGACTGTAACAGAGTATATTAATAGCGAAAAGCTGTACTATGCATGTGAACTTATCGTCAACACAAGTATGAACATAAGTGAAATTGCGGACTATTTAGGATACTGTGATGTGTTTTATTTTTCAAAATTATTTACAAAGAAGTTCGGAATACCACCATCAAAGTATTATATATAAAAGACAACTATAAATATTATATTATAATATAATTGAAGTGCATATATTTTAGGTTATTGCCGATTACGGGAATTGCACACCTTATATTCACAGACTTTCTTTCATACACTTGACTTTTCTATAAATTCAACATTTTCTTTGCGTACTCTATGCCTGCATCGCCGCCGCCGACAATGCGTGCAAGTTCATGTGTTCTGCCCTCGTTGTCAAGCTTTTTAACAGTTGTTCTTGCCATTTCGCCCTCGACATCCTTTTCTATCAAGAAATGCGTATCGGCAGATGATGCAAGCTGTGGCAGATGTGTTATACATATAACTTGTGCAGATTTTGCGATGGTTTTTAGCTTATCGGCAATCTTCTGTGCCGCATCACCTGACACGCCTGTGTCTATCTCATCAAATATCATGGCATCAACACCGTCAGATTTTGCAAGTATTGATTTGATTGCAAGCATAACTCTTGACAATTCGCCGCCTGATGCTATTTTAACAAGCGGTTTTAGGTCCTCACCAGGGTTTGTGCTTATTAAAAACTCAACAATATCCCGTCCGCAAGCAGTGTATTCTCCTTGCGATATACTGACAGAGAAATGTGCCTTTTCCATATTCAATTCATGGAGTGCTGTTTCAATCTCTTTTTCAAGTATCTCTGCTGCTTTCTTTCGCTCATTTGACAAATGCTCCGAAACCTCCGACAATGCTATTTCAATCTTATCGAGTTCCATTTTTATCTCCACTGTACGCTCGTCACTTGTTTCGATTTCCAAAAGCTCCTCTTGCGCCTTTTTACCAAACTCTATGATGTCACGAACACTGCCTCCATATTTGCGCTTAAGTCGGTTTATTAAATCAAGCCTTTCTGTGACCTCATTTAAGGCATACTCATCGAACTCTACACTCATACCAAAATCACGGATTGACCTTGATGCTTCTTCTATTGAATATAGAGCAGAGGTTACTGCCTCATATGCTTCGCTTACTGTATCACTTACGTCCGAGATTTTCGCCAACAAGGATTGTGCGCGGCTAAGTAAATCATACGCAGAATACCCATCATCTCCGTCATATAGTACAGCAACCGCCTCATTTATGCTATCCGTTATTTCCTCTGAGCGCTCCAAGAGATTTCGCTGTGAAATTAATTCATCTTCTTCCTCATCACGCAAATTTGCTGCCGTAATTTCATTCACCTGATACGACAGTAAATCCAATCTCTGCATACGCTCCGACACATTCAGTTCAAGGGCTTGGAGTTGTCTTTTTAAAGTATTACGTTTTTCATAAAGTGTTTTATATTCAGCCAAAACACTTTCGGTTTTGCCGAAACTGTCAAGGAACATTATATGCTTTTGCGGTGTTAAAAGCGCCTGATTGTCATGTTGACCATGTATATTTATAAGCATATCGGATATATCACGCAGGGTATTCAACGTAACCATACTGCCGTTAATGCGTGCAGTGCTTTTGCCGTCAACCGTTACTTTTCGTGTGATTATAACATAGTCGTCATCTGAATCAATATCATTCTCTTCAAGTATACCTCGTACACTGTCACTCATACCAAAAACGGCCTCAACCTGTGACGAGTTTGCACCTTTTCGGATAAGCTCCTTTTTTGCACGATCGCCCAATATCATATTAATGGAGTCGATAATTATCGACTTACCTGCACCTGTTTCGCCTGTAAGAACTGACAAGCCTTTATCAAAGGTAATATCAAGCTTATCAATTACCGCAACATTTTTTATAGTTAACTGTTCAAGCATAGTTTATAAATCCAATCTGAAAGATTCTTTCATTTCCTTTTCAAGTTTTTGTGCATCGTCTTCTGACGGTGTTATGATAATAACCGTATCATCACCTGCAACCGATCCTAACACCTGCCTGTCATACATTGAGTCTACAACAGATGCAACAGCAGGTGCCATACCGGGGAATGTATTTATTACAATAGTATGCAGTGCCGAGCTCACTCTCTTTACAGAGTCGGAAATTATACCGACACGGTTTCTGCCCGAGTCTGTTCCCGTTTGCGGCACAGAATACACCGAACCTCCGTCAGAGGACGGAACCTTGATAATGCCAAGCTCCTTTATATCTCTTGAAACTGTTGCCTGTGTTACATTCACACCCTCTGCCTTGAGTGCATCAATGAGATCATCATGGGTACGCATCGGCTTGGTCTGTACTATGTTTAAAATCTTGCTTTGTCTTTTATTTTTCACACTGCACCTCATTATGACAGCTTATTTATCAATGTGTTATAGAAACTGCTGTCTCCAATCTTTATCAATTCAAATTCATATTCCGATTTTTCAATTTTCACAGTATCATTACAGGTTATAATCCCGCGCATCAAACCATCAGCAGATATTATTGCATCTATTCCGCCAAGCCTGATTTCTAATGACTTATCCGCACCGAGCACGGCACTGCGTGCTAAGAGCATATGTGCACATATAGGTGTCGCTATATATAAATCCATTTTCGGGTCAACCACAGGTCCGCCTGCAGAAATTGAATATCCCGTTGAGCCTGTAGGCGTTGCTATAATCAACCCATCTGCTTTATAGTGATAAACCAATTCACCATCAGCAAACAAATCAAGGTGTATCAACTGTTGATGGTCACGTTTTGACACAACAATATCGTTTAGTACGTGACATTCCTCACCATCATTTATTGTTGCCTTTAAGAGCATTCGTCTTTCCTTTATGTATTGACCTCTTAATAATTTATCAAGGGAATTTTCAATATCGGACACCTCTACCTCTGTAAGAAAACCTACAGTGCCGAGGTTTATTCCCAATGCAGGGATTTTTGACATAGCACAATCAGGTGCCGCTCTTAAAATTGTACCGTCACCGCCTATTACGATTGCGATTTCGGCAACCTTGAATATTTCATTATAAGGCAGATAACGAACTCCATAATCTGTAAGCAGCATACCGTCATCAGGCATATATACCTCTGACTTTCCCGCAAGATACGACACAACCTTATCTGCAATCGAAAAACTTTTGTCTTTCGTCTTATTTGTTAAAACGGCAATCTTTACCATATGGTTGCTTCCTTTCAATAATCAACATAGAATAATTATACACCTTTTTCAATAATTTTGCAATAGCTATACAGAAATTCGTTTTATTTCCGTTTCCAAAACAGCATTTATATCAAACGCGCCTGCGATAAGCTGTTCTTTTCTCGGCTTTTTCATTTTTTTGATGGCATACTCCAGCCTTAATGCTTCTGATTTTGTGGCAACGCCAAAGGCTGATGCGATTTTTACAGGCCTATGCGACTTTGTATATTTTGCACCCTTGCAACTGTTCAAATGCTCAAAAAATCTGCGTTCTAAATCTGTCGTAATACCTGTATATAAAGAATTATCCTCACATCTTAATATATACACATAATACATCGCCATCACCCCTTTTGCATATTTTATCACAAAATATGCAAAAAAGCAATACCGCGTATCTGTGCGATATTGCTTTTTTAAACGGTTTAAGATAGGTTATTTAACACGATTTTCGTAATCCATAACCATCTTCTTTACCATCTGACCGCCGATTGAACCGGCCTGCTTTGAAGTAAGGTCACCGTTATAACCCTCCTTCAAAGTCACACCAACTTCGTTTGCAGCTTCCATCTTAAACTGCTCCATAGCCTTCTTAGCTTCAGGTACTTTTAGCATTGCTTTTCGCCTCCTTTTAAAAATCAAAATCCTACTCTTTATCTAAATTATTGTGTCGAATTGTATCGACTACGGTAGTATTTTGTGCAGTACGAAAATATATATGCAATGCAATTTTTTCAAAAATTTTTAAATTACAGTAAATTTACCGTCTTCTACATCAACAGTGATTTTATCGCCTGATTTAATGTCACCATCAATAATCTTTTCGGACAGCATATCCTCGATTTTGCTCTGGATTGCACGACGGAGCGGTCTTGCGCCGTATACCTTATCAAATCCCTCGTCTGCAATCTTTGTTATTGCCCCATCCGAAAATTCAACAGTAATTTCATTTTCTGCCAAACGCTTTTTCAAAGAGTTAAGCATAAGCCCTGCAATATCCTTAATTTCCTCCTGGGTCAGGCGGTCAAACACGATTATTTCATCAATTCTGTTTATGAATTCAGGCTTGAACTGACGTCTTACCTCTGCCATAACCTTGTCTTTGATTTCGTTGTTTTCGTTACTCTCGCTTACTGTCGCAAAGCCAAGCTTTGACGAGCCTGTACCTAAAATCTCACTTGCACCCAGATTTGATGTCATAATTATTACAGTGTTCTTAAAATCTACAAGTCTGCCCTGTGCATCGGTAAGAATACCATCGTCAAGTATCTGCAACATAATGTTAAATACATCAGGATGAGCCTTTTCGATTTCATCAAACAAAATTACGGAATACGGCTTTTTTCTGATTTTTTCAGTAAGCTGTCCGCCGTCCTCAAAGCCTACATATCCTGGAGGCGAGCCGATGAATTTTGAAACTGCGTGCTTCTCCATATACTCGGACATATCAACTCTTATAAGTGCGTCTTCCGAACCAAACATTGCCTCGGACAACGCCTTAGAAAGCTCTGTTTTACCTACACCTGTAGGGCCTAAGAACAGGAATGATCCTATAGGACGTTTCGGGTCCTTAAGACCTGCACGGCCTCTCTTTATAGCCTTTGCTACAGCCGTTACCGCAGAGTTCTGTCCGATAACCCTCTCGTGCAGAACACCCTCAAGGTTACGGAGTTTATCCATTTCTTCTTCTTTAAGCTTTGATGCAGGCACACCCGTCCAATCAGAAAGAATTGATGCAATATCTTCTTCTCCTACCACAAGCTTTGCAGTTGAGCCTGTGCCTTTCCATTCGCCTTTCAGCTTTTCTGCCTCTTCTGTCAACGCTTTTTCTTCATCACGAAGCTTTGCGGCTTTTTCATATTCCTGTGCGTTTACTGCCTCTTCTCTCTCGCTCTTTATTCTTTCGATTTCCTTTTCCTTTTCCTTTAAATCAGGCGGTGCAATCTGTGATGAAAGCTGTTTTTTTGACGATGCCTCATCAACCAAATCTATCGCCTTATCGGGTAAAAATCTGTCGGTAATGTAACGTGC
Organism: uncultured Ruminococcus sp.; assembly: GCA_902796445.1. Classification (GTDB taxonomy): domain Bacteria; phylum Bacillota; class Clostridia; order UBA1381; family UBA1381; genus Ornithomonoglobus. Next base: position 5,545 of record CADBPJ010000161.1, read on the forward strand.
AGACATTTTTGCCGCAGCAGAGAGTGCATCATCTGTTATTGTAACACCATGATGTGCTTCATACTTGTCACGTATACCCTTTAAGATTTCAACCGTTTCCTCAACTGTCGGCTCACCAACAGTTACGGGCTGAAAACGTCGCTCTAAAGCCGCATCTTTTTCAATGTATTTTTTGTATTCCTTTAGAGTTGTTGCACCTATTATCTGCAACTCACCACGTGCCAAAAACGGCTTTAAGATATTTGATGCATCAAGCGAGCCTTCGGCATTGCCCGCACCCACTATTGTGTGGAACTCGTCAACGAACAATACAACATTCTTCGCCTTAATAACCTCATCAATCACTTTTTTCAGACGTTCTTCAAATTCTCCTCTGTACTTTGCACCTGCAAGCATAGCCGACAAATCAACAGATACAAGACGTTTGTCCTTTAGCATTTCGGGGACATCGCCCGATGCAATTTTCTGTGCCAGACCTTCTGCGACCGCTGTCTTTCCGACACCGGGTTCACCAATCAGACACGGATTATTTTTTGTACGTCTTGACAGGATTTGAATAACTCTGTCAATCTCTTTCTGTCTGCCGATTACAGGGTCAAATTTGTTATCCTTTGCAAGAGCAGTGAAATCTCTGCCGTACTCATCAAGTGTCGGTGTTTCGGTTTTTCCGCCGCCACCGTGCGATGCAGAACTTGATGTGTCGGTTACACCATCTTTTAATGCTGTTACAATCTCGTTATATGCATCAGCTAAATTCACACCAAGTGAAACAAGAACCTTTACGCCCACACTTTCTCCGTCACGGAGTATCGCCATTAGTATATGCTCCGTGCCGATATAGCTGTGCCCCATATTGCGAGCCTCTATAGCCGATAACTGCAATATTCTTTTTGTTCTCGGTGTCATGGTAAGCTCTGTATCCTGCGGGAGAGCCTCGCCCGAGCCTGTGAATTCCTTAATCTTCCCTGTTACATTTTCATAAGTAATTCCGTATTTTTCCAACAGCTTTGCCGCAACACCCGAGCCCTCTTTTATAAGCCCGGCGACAATATGCTCTGAGCCAATATATCTGTGGCCAAGCTCACACGCTGTATCATGTGCATCACTTATAGCAACTCTTGCACGTTCTGTAAAATTTGAAAATAGCATAATTATCAATCTCCTTTACAAATTTTCTCTTATAAGTTCTGCCCGTTTCTTATCTCTTTCATCGGGCGACAGATTATCCTTACCGCCAATTACCGACGGTGCTGATTTTATCATTAGTTCAAGCGGTGTCATTTTACCGTTACACTCAATTATTCCCATATTCTGGGCAAGCATAACCTCACTAAGCATAGTCTTTGCTTCCTGTGATGTTATTTTCACAGCATATTTTAATATTCCGTAGGAGCGCATTAGCTTATCAGTAAAATCGTCCTTGCGATTATTCATAAGCATCTCTCTTGCCTGTTTTTCCATATCGGAAATCTTGTTCACAACAACCTTCAGCTTTTCGATAATCTCCTGCTCGCTCAAGCCTAATGTAATGCTGTTTGAAATCTGATACAATGCACCATCGGCATTAGTTCCCTCGCCGTACATTCCGCGTACCGCAATACCCATTCCCGAGAATGACTGCAATACACGTGATATATTACCCGTCATAACAAGTGCCGGAAGATGCATCATAACGCTTGCACGCATACCTGTTCCTGCATTTGTGGGGCATGCAGTAAGGTAACCGAATTTCTCATCAAAGGCATATGTCAAGGACTCCTCCATTACATCGTCTACCTTATCGGCCAAGTCATACGCCTCATCTAATGCGTATCCGCCTTTTATAATCTGCAGCCTTATATGATCCTCCTCCATAAGCATAATGCTCATCGTCTTATCTTTATTAACAAGCACAGCACCCTCGTTATCATTTATCATCTGCGGACTTATAAGATGCTCCTCTGTCATTGCAGTTTTCTCACTTTGACTAAGCTTTGATAACTCATAAAGGGTAAAATCCTTTGACAGTGTCGAATTACTTTTAAGTATTGAATCGCTTAGCATTTCTCTTACTTTCGTTTTATCCTTAAGCCTTGATGGGAAGGGAGTTTTATCTATATTTCTTGCAAGACGTATACGTGTTGACAAGATAATTCCGTCATTTAAATCATTATACCAAATCATTTCAATCCCCCCTCAATTTCTTTTATTTCCGAATGAAGCTTTGCGGCTGTTTCATAGTCTTCGTTTGCCACAGCCTCCTTCAGCTTTTTACGCAAATCGTTAAGTCTGCGTTTCGCTTTAACCTCAGCACCCGATTTTGACGGGATTTTTCCGCTATGAACAGATGAGGAATGAATTTGTCTTAACACTCTCTCTGCTTCGCCCTCAAATGTTTTATAACATTCACTGCACCCAAATTTTCCCGTTCTGCTGAACTCATTGTATGTCATACCGCATACGGGACAGGCTTTAGAGCCCTTACTCATTGCGTTTACCGAATACAGATTATCAAATCCGTCCAACATTCCAAATAACTCTGAAAATAAATCCATTATAATTCCTCCCTCATTAGGTGCATCATACTTTTTAGTATGTCTGCTCGTACTCTGTTTTTGTTTTCTGCTCTGTATAGTGCCATATCCGACACTGCGTTCTGCATAATTGATGATTCACGTGACGTAATCTTTGATGTATCATACAGTCTTTTTATATATCTGTATGCATCATTTTCCGAAATCTCGTCATTGATTTCGTTGCTGTTATCTATTCTTTGTATAACCACATATCCGCCGCCACCCCTGCGTGATGTGACTATATATCCTCTTTCGGGGCAGAACCTTGTAGATATTACGTAATTAATCTGTGACGGTACACACCCGAAAACATCTGCAAGCTCATTACGCTGAATTTTTAACGTTTGTTCCTCTTCCTGTTTCATAAGCTCTAATATGAATGCCTCTATTTTATCGGAAATACCCATTTGTATCGCCTCCTTTTCAAAATGTTCGAAATAATGATGTTGAGAAAATGAGATAAAATTATTCAGATTGCCGTTTTGCGAGCCGCCGACGTATGCTTATACTTCAAGGCTCAAAAAATGGTGAGATGGATAATTTTAGCTATTCTCTTTTGTCTTTGACTTTCTTTGACCTTTATATCTTTATTATAGCACATTTTTAGTTTTTGTCAATAGCATAAATTGTATTTATTCTATGAACAATCTGTTAACGTGCAATATATTCCATACAGAGAAAAAATTTCTTTCCATTATTTTGAAAAAAATTTAAAAAAACAGTGGTAATTTTATAAGAAATATGTTATAATAGACTTATATGTGCGTAATTTCACATATAATATGACTTTGACCGTAATTACTTATTATAATATGAGGTGAATATATGAATATATTTGACAAAATTTTTGGCACGTATTCAGAGCGTGAGTTAAAAAAGGTCGAGCCTATTGCTAAAAAGGTTATGGATCTTGAGCCTGAAATCGAAAAGCTGACAGATGCGGAGCTTAAAGCAAAAACACCTGAGTTTAAGGAACGACTTAAAAACGGAGAAACACTTGATGATTTGTTGCCCGAAGCATTTGCGGTTATGCGTGAGGCAAGCTGGCGTGTACTTGGGATGAAGCATTTCTATGTACAGGTTATCGGCGGTATTATTCTGCACCAGGGCAGAATTGCAGAAATGAAAACAGGTGAAGGTAAAACCCTTGTGTCTACACTACCTGCATACTTAAACGCACTTACAGGCAAGGGCGTACATATCGTTACAGTTAACGATTACCTTGCAAAGCGTGACTCCGAATGGATGGGTAAGGTTTACAGATTTTTGGGTATGACCTGCGGACTTATCATTCACGATAAGGACGGCGATGAACGCCGTGCAGCATATGCCTGTGATATAACCTATGGTACAAACAACGAGCTTGGTTTTGACTATCTGCGTGATAATATGGTTGTTCATAAGGAAGCAATGGTACAACGCGGTCACAACTATGCAATCGTTGACGAGGTTGACTCAATCCTTATAGATGAGGCAAGAACACCGCTTATCATTTCAGGTATGGGAGAAAAAGCAAACGAGCTTTATCAGGTTGCGGATATATTTGCAAAGCGTATCAAAAAGCTTGTTCTTACAGAGCAGGACGACAAACAGCTTGACACAGATATTGATGCAGATTATATCGTAGACGAAAAAGCAAAGACAGCTACTCTTACAGAACGTGGTGTTAAAAAAGCCGAGCAGGCATTCAATGTCGAAAACCTGTCAGACCCTGAAAATATGAAGCTGTTGCATCATATCAATCAGGCACTTCACGCAAACGGTGTTATGCATCGTGATCAGCAGTATGTCGTAACCCCCGAGGGCGAGGTTATGATTGTGGACGAGTTCACAGGCAGAATTATGCCCGGCAGACGATACAGCGATGGACTGCATCAGGCTATTGAGGCAAAGGAAGGCGTTAAGGTTGAGCACGAGAGTAAGACTCTTGCAACCATTACATTCCAGAATTTCTTCCGCCTTTACGGAAAGCTGTCAGGTATGACAGGTACTGCACTTACAGAGGAAGAAGAATTTCAGCATATATATAAGCTTGATATTGTTGCTATTCCTACGAACAAACCCGTTATACGTGACGATATGCACGATAGTGTATATAAAACAGAGGCAGGGAAGTATAAAGCGGTTATAGAGCAGATAAAGGAATGTAACAAAAAGGGACAGCCTGTACTTGTTGGTACAGTAAATGTCGATAAATCAGAGGCTTTGAGTAAGCTTTTGAAGAAGGAGGGTATAAAGCACAACGTACTAAATGCTAAGTACCACGAAAAAGAAGCTGAAATCATCGCTCAGGCAGGTAAAAAAGGCGCCGTTACAATAGCTACAAATATGGCAGGTCGAGGCACAGACATTATGCTTGGCGGTAACGCAGAATATCTTGCAAAGCACGAAATGGCAAAGCGTGATTTTTCTGAGGAACTAATAGCAGAGGCTACAGGCTTTGGTGATACAGATGATGAGGAAATCTTAAACGCACGTAAGGTATTTACAGAGCTTAATGAGAAGTTTAAGAAAGAAATTCAGCCCGAACACGATGAGGTGTTAGAGCTTGGCGGATTATTTATAATCGGTACGGAACGTCACGAGTCAAGACGTATTGACAACCAGCTCCGAGGCCGTGCAGGACGTCAAGGCGACCCCGGTGCATCAAAGTTCTTCCTGTCACTTGATGATGACTTGATGCGTATATTCGGCAGTGAGCGAGTTAAGTCAATGGTAAATGCTCTTGGTCTTGAAGAGGATCAGCCCATTGAGGCAAAGATGCTGTCAAATGCGATAGAGAACGCACAAAAGAATTTGGAGAGCCGTAACTTCGACTCACGTAAGCACGTATTGCAGTATGACGAGGTAATGAACGAGCAGAGAAAGATTATCTACTCACAACGTCAGAAGGTTCTTGACGGCGATGATTTATCAGAAACAATCAAGGGTATGATAGAGCAAATTGTTGACAGTGCAATCGACGATTTCATCGGAATATCAGAAATACCTGAAGATTGGAACTTGCGTGCATTAACAGAGTTTGCTAACTCTACCTTGCGTGCTAATGGTGCATTCTCTGTTTCAGACGAGGATATTGACAAGATTACAAAGGCAGACATTCGTGACGAGCTTCTTAAGATTGCGTATGAGAAGTACAATTCACAACGCGAAATCTTTGGCGAGCAGATGTCGGAACTTGAAAGAGTGATTATGCTGCGTGTTGTCGATACACTTTGGATGGACCATCTTGATGAAATGGAGCAAATTAAACGTGAAATTGGATTGCGTGCGTATGGTCAGCATGACCCTGTTGTTGAATACCGTACAGTAGCATCAGAGCTATACGAGGGTCTGTTAGAGTCCATCAAGCGTGACACCGTTAAGTATGTACTTAGTGCAATGCCACGTATCAAGATTGAGCGTGAACAGGTTGCAAAGCCTATGGATACAGGCGGTGACGGCACGCTGAAAGCTCAGCCAAAACGTAATTCAGGAAAAGTCGGCAGAAACGATCCATGCCCATGCGGTAGCGGTAAGAAATATAAGCACTGCTGCGGAAAATAAATTCGACCACGAACTTTGGCGACTAACAAATGAAATTGACCCTCGGAGTACACTTGTACACCGTCGGGCTTTGGGGCTTTGACCTCAATTTCATCCGTTATTCATCCGAATTTTGCGGTCTGAAAATAAATTATAAAAACGGATAAAGGAAGTGATTACTAATGTTAGAATATGACGAGTACAGACTTGCTCTTCAGAGCATGGAAAAAAGCATTAATGATTTGAGGGATTCACTTTGACATTGCAGGACTTACTGCAGAAATAGAAAAACTTGATGCAGAATGTGCCGCACCCGACTTCTGGGATGATATGGCAAATTCGCAGAAGGTTTTACAGAAAGCAAAAAACCTGAAGGATAAGCTTGCGGCATTTGAAGATATTGCCACAACTCAGGAAGATACGCTTCTAATGATAGAAATGGCAGAGGAAGAAAACGATGTTTCACTTACAGACGAGGTAGCAAAAATAGTTGAGGAGTTAACAGCCAACATTGAAAAAATGCGTCTTGAAACATTGCTTTCAGGTAAGTATGATTCATCAAATGCAATCCTTACATTCCACGCAGGTGCAGGCGGTACAGAGGCACAGGATTGGTGCGAAATGCTTATTAGAATGTATCAGATGTGGGCACAGAAAAACGGCTTTACAGCCGAGATAATGGACTCATTACCCGGTGATGAGGCAGGTATAAAGAGCTGTACAATGGAAATATCAGGTCTTAACGCATACGGCTATCTTAAAGCAGAAAAGGGTGTGCACAGACTTGTGCGTATTTCACCGTTTAACTCACAAGGCAAAAGAATGACGTCATTTTCATCAGTTGAGGTTATGCCTGAGCTGGATGATAATACAGATGTTGATATACGCCCAGAGGACGTTAAGATGGACGTTTTCCGTGCATCGGGTGCAGGTGGTCAGCATATCAACAAGACATCATCAGCCGTTCGTCTTACACATGTGCCTACAGGTATTGTGGCATCGTGTCAGACACAGCGTTCACAGCTACAGAACCGTGACTATGCAATGAAGATGCTAAAAGCTAAGCTTGTCGAGATTGCAGAGCAACAGCAAAAAGAAAAGATTTCCGAAATTCAGGGTGTACAGACCGAGAACGGCTGGGGTAACCAGATACGTTCATACGTATTCCAACCATACACCATGGTAAAGGATTTAAGAACAGGCTTTGAAATGGGTAACATTCAAGCCGTAATGGATGGTGAACTAAACGGATTTATTAATGCGTATTTGTCTGCCGCAAACCTTGGTACATTAAAGAAATAACTATGTGATGTATAAAAAGCAAGTCTAAAAATGGCTTGCTTTTTGACATTATCGGCATAAATACAATAAGCCGAAAAAACTTCAAAATCTATGTTGTGATACAATTGATGGGTGACAAAAAAATATAGGAAAATCAAACCAAGTATGATATAATGTTAATAACCACAAAAACAAATA
>CADBPJ010000162.1 GCA_902796445.1 uncultured Ruminococcus sp.
ATGCTTGCTTATAATTTCTTATGGTATTGCCCGCAAGCGAAGCAACATTTACAACATAAAGATCGTTCGAGATTAGCAGAGATACAAAACTATGTCTGAAGTAATGAAAACTGCAATATAATTAAAAATATTTTAAAAAGTATTGACATTCACCCAAGGTGAAGGTTTATAATGTATAATATAAGATTTCTACTTACAGAAAGGCGATTGTATGATATGTTTATCAATGATGTTGTGAAAAGAACAGGGCTGACTAAAAAGGCCATTCGTTTTTATGAAGACAAAGGACTATTATCTGTTCAAAGACAAATAAACGGCTATCGTTCGTATTCCGAAGATAATATTTTGACATTAAAAAAATAAAGATGCTGCGTTCATGCGGGGTGTCGGTTTCAGATATAAGGCTCCTGTTTGGTAATATGATTACAATTGAAGAATTGCTTATTAAAAGAAAAAAGCAGGTTGAAAATGAGTATGAAAACTATTCAAGTATGTTTGAAGATATTTTAAATGTTTTTCAAAATTATAAAAAAGGACAGTATGATTTAGATGTACAATTTAATGAAACAATATATAATTCTTTTATACCATCCGATACATTATTATTAGGGATAGATATAGGAACAACCTCAATAAGTGCAGTTGTTATTGATATAGAAAACAAAACAAATATAGAAACGTATACATTAGATAACGCTGCCGGCATAAAATCGTCAAGCCCTTGTTTTAACGAACGGAATACGATGATTATTTATGATAAGGTTATTAAGCTCGTTGAACTGATTGTTACGGATTATCCCGGCATTAAAGCCATTGGGGTTACCGGTCAGATGCATGGGATTGTGTACATTGATGAAAAAGGGGATGACGTATCTCCTTTGGTTACCTGGCAGGATAAGCGTGCTGACGAAATGCTTGAAAACAGCTGTACATATTGCGAAAAAATTTTTGAAGTTACAAGCAAAAGAATTTATACAGGCTTTGGGTTTGCTACTCATTATTATAATATATTAAATCAGCTTGTGCCGTCAAGCGCATACAGCTTTTGCAGTATAATGGATTACATTGTAATGAAGCTTACAAATCAACACCGTCCTTTGATACATGTTTCTGTTGCGGCAAGTTTTGGGCTTTTTGACACAAAAACCTTGTCATTTGATAAAGAATCAATTTCAAAGCTTGGAATGGATAATATAGCTTTACCGGATGTTACAGATGAATTTTTTATTGGCGGAAATTACAAAAAGATTCCGGTATCGGTTGCCATCGGAGATAATCAGGCAAGCTTTTTAGGAGCTGTCGAAAATCTGGATGAAACTGTATTGGTTAATATAGGAACGGGAAGTCAGATTTCTTTTATGTCTGATTTCTGCGTAACGGATGACCGATTGGAGCTTCGCCCGCTTTTTAAAGATAAGTATATTTTATGCGGGTCTGCGCTTTGCGGAGGTGCATCTTATGCATTGCTTGAAAGTTTTTTTCGAAGTTACATACAAGCATCAAATTCGGACAATTCTTTGCAATATGATATTTTAAATAAGTTGGCTTATGATGCATATAAACACAATAAAAAACCGCTTGCTGTCAATACATTGTTTTCCGGCAAACGAAGCAATCCGAACATACAAGGCTCTATACTTAATATTACAAGAGAAAACTTTACACCCGGTCAGCTTGCTTTGGGTTTTATAACCGGAATTTGCAAAGAGTTATATGATTTCATGCCGGTAAATACCGAAAAAAAGTTAATTGTTGCATCCGGAAATGCTGTAAGAAAAATTCCGGTTATGAAGCAAGTGATTGAGGATATGTTCAGATTGCCCGTTCAGATATCATACAACAAAGAAGAGGCGTCTGTGGGCGCGGCATTATTTTCAGCAATAGCCGCAAATGTTGTAAAAAATATTTATGAAGCATCTGCATTTATAAGTTATAGGGAGGATATAAAGTGATGAAAAATTATATGAGAATAGAGTTTAAAATATCTGACGAAAATGTTTTTTTGTATTCGATTAAAAACGATATGAAAACATTTGAATGTAATATTTTAAATAATAAAATAAATTGCAATGTATATTATGATTTTAATGAAAAACCATTGTCTTTGCAATCTGACATCAAAAAAAATGATACCGTCAAGGTTATACTTATGCCGTTTCGCATTGAGCTTTGGGTTAATTCCGTACTCAAGGATGAAGAATGGCCTGCCGGAAATTGCCTGTTCACAAAAGAAGATGAGATAAAAAGCAATACCGACATTTCTGTTTCCGAATATTCATACACAAAAAACATTCAGCCTGTCGTTGTAGGAACATTTGAAAATGCGAACGGCTGGAAACCGGAAGAAAATGTTTTCGTTGGTGATTGCATGCCTTATGTGTGTGATAACAGATACCATGTCCTATATTTAAAAGACCGACATCATCACAGAAGCAAGTGGAGTAAAGGAGCGCATCAATGGGAACATATTTCCACACATGACTTTAAAACATGGGAAATACATCCTATGGCAATCGAAATAACCGAGCCGTACGAGGGCTCGATTTGTACCGGGTCATGGATAAAAAAAGATGATACCGACTATCTTTTCTATACAGTGAGAATGGCTGATAGCTCTCCGGCTCCGATACGCAGAAGCATTTCTAAGGATGGATATCACTTTGATAAGGACAATGATTTTTCAATTATATTGTCAAAGAAATATAACGGAGAAAGTGCCAGAGATCCAAAAGTGATATTAGCGGATGACGGCTTGTATCATATGTTTTTAACCACAAGCCTTGAAGCTGAACAAAAAGGTTGTCTTGCACACCTGATTTCAAAAGACTTATATAAATGGGAAGAAACAGAAATCCCGATTTATATTTCAGAAAGTTCAGAACAGCCGGAATGTCCTGATTATATAAAATACAACGGTTACTATTATTTAATTTTCAGTTTACGAGGCAAAGCACATTACATGATATCCCAAAATCCTTTAGACAGTTGGAGGATGCCTGAAAACCCTATCATTCCATGTGATTCGGTTCCTAAAGGTGCCGTGTGGAATGACAAGATTATGTTTACAGGTTTCAAACCAATAAACGGTTATGCCGGAACAATGACATTTGTGGCTGCCACAAATGATGAAAACGGAATTTTA
>CADBPJ010000163.1 GCA_902796445.1 uncultured Ruminococcus sp.
ATTTATTTGTCCGGACTGAAACCTGATGAAGATATTGAAATAAAATTCACGGGACTTCGAGCAGGAGAAAAACTTTACGAGGAGTTGCTTATGAATGAGGAAGGCTTAAAGAAAACGGCTCACAGCAAAATTTTTGTAGGCAGTCCTATTGATATTGATTTCAATAAATTAAATGAAAAATTGGAAAAGTTAAGAAATGCAGTTCCGCAGGATGAGGATACCATAAAGCAGATCATATCGGAAGTTGTACCGACATATAAGTGTCCGGTAAAAAAACAATTATTTGCACTTGAAGCTGATAAAGAAATGCTAAGTGTAGTTTAAAAAAGAATTTAAGGAGGTGGCAAATAATGCGTATTAAAAACAGCTTTTTAGCGATATATGCCTTTTTTTCAGCATTGTGCATAGGAGCGATTATGCTGAATTTCAGAATTATAAAGCCGTATCAATGTGAAGTTGATTATAGTGCTGCTGTTATTTGCAAACCTCCTTTTGAGATTTTAATGATAATACTCTGTTATTTGTTTGGACGAGTTATACAAGGTTCTCCTTCCTTTTCGGATGGTAAACGTGTTAATTGGATTGTACGGGTTTTCACTACACCGAATTTAGATATATACTCTAACGAACGAGAAATAACCAATGCTTACCAATTCAAATAAAGGAGTTTAGAATTATGAAATTAAAAAGACTTACTGCGTCATTGCTGACGCTTATAATGCTCTTATCTTCCGTATGTGTGTGCTTTGCGGCAGACAGCAATTATGACAAGATTAAGAATTATGTAGATAAAATTGCACCAAGCGGCGAAATTACAATCAGCGACCTTTCAAACACATTGAAGGTAGGAACTTCTTCATCAGATTTAAAAGCTGAGGATATTAGTGTAAGACGAAATACGGATCTTACCTACTCTTCCTCCCTTGATATGTCAGATGTCAGAACAAAATATGAAACAATAATGACGGCAATAAACCTGCTTGATACCGAATTAAAGGACATTGTCAACAATTCCGATGTATCCGGAGAGTTTGTTATTGATATAACTTATGATGAAAAACTTGACATAAGCGCGATAACGGAGAATAATTTTACAGAACTCAACAATGAGATTTTTGATGCTGAAAATATTTCTGTTACCTATCCCGCCAAAGGCTCAATGAAAATTCAAGTAAAGATCAGTGCGGATAAAAAGGTGTCAAATGTTTCTGCTGACAAGCTTTCAGACATTACATATCGTGTAAGCAATGTTAAAACAACCGAAAACGGAGGGCCATATGCTGTAAAAGTTTCGATGAATGGTTATGTTGCTTTTAATGCGGATAATAAAGAATACGCAAGAATAAAGTTTACATCGCCCGAAACTGTACGAAATGTAACTGTGTATACTCAAAGCAGCGGAGGACGCCGTCCTTCAAATACAAATAAGACAATAAAATTTGATTCTGACGGCGGAAGTAATATTCCGAATCAAACAATAACAAGCGGCAGCAACGCTTCCGTACCAGCCGCCCCTACAAAAGAAGGCTTTACTTTTGAAGGCTGGTATACAGATGCTGAACTGACAAAACCATATGATTTTAACAGTAAAGTTACTGAAAATATCACATTGTATGCCAAGTGGACTAAGATAGATGAAACACAAAATAAATCCGAAATAATTGTAAAAGGACTTGAAAACAAGGAACTTATACTGAATGATGATAAAACTGTTGATTTTTCAAAGCTTGAAACGCCGACAAGAGATGGTTTTATTTTCGGCGGTTGGTATACAGATGAGAACTGTCAAAACAGACTTACCGAAGAAACTGTCATTGAAGACGGAAATATTTACGGAAAGTGGATCAACAATCGTACTCCTGCATTGTTAAATGCCGCAGATCATATAGCGTACATAAACGGATATCCCGATAAAACCGTAAAACCGGAAAACAATATAACAAGAGAAGAAGTTGCAGCAATTATATACCGTTTAATGAACGAAGATGCTCAAAAGGAATTCTCGGGTAAAGAACCGACATTTACAGACATCTCAAAATCTGATTGGTCATATGAGTCAGTTGCTGTTGTAGCTGCTGCCGGGCTGATAAGCGGATACGAAGATAGTACATTCAGACCGGGCAATGCAATAACAAGAGCTGAATTTGCGGCTATGCTTTCAAGACTTTATACGGATATTGATATAGCCTATGCCATAGATTTTAATGATATACATGGTCATTGGGCAGAAAATGATATCAAAAAGCTTTCTGCTCTTGAATGTATCTCAGGATACGAAGACGGCACATTCAGACCTGAACAGTTGATAACACGAGCTGAAGCAATAGTGATTATTAACAGGATTCTTGTAAGATACGCTAACCATGACGGCATAAGCAGCAACGCAAATACATGGGCGGATAATGGCACGGATAAATGGTATTATTATCCGGTCCTTGAAGCCACCAATGCTCATGATTATAGCAGAGCAGCGGATCAGTATAACGAAAATTGGAATTAGTTTTGTAATTAAATAACGGGTAAAAGACCTCCTGTTATCATTATAGCGGGAGGTCTTATTGCCTAAAAGGTAGATGAGCAGAATGATTGGGTTTGGTATAGTTTTAGTTGTAGGTATAATAATTCTATGTTTGTATATTGAATGTTATATTCCATTTAAGAACACACGCGAATACATACAAATGGAAATAAACCGTTCTTATACGCAAGAAGAATATGAGTACTGGAAAAGCGAAATGAAAAAGCTTTATCTTAAAAGCATTCCTATAATACGATGGATTATAAAATGATAAGGCTATTTTGAAAACTTGTAAGGAGTATCTAAATGCGGATTTCGAGGCGTTTGCAAAAATATTTAAAAAATAGAGATGATGAACTATTTGCAAAAATAGAAAATGAGGCATATAAGACTGATAATAAGTTTCTAAACGCTAAAATTACCATAGTTTTAGGTTTTACTGCGTTACTTGTAACTATTTCATCTGCTGCCAGTTTTGTTACCATATATAAATATGACGAAAAAATTCAAGAATTGCAGAACAATTCAAATTCAACAAAGTATTTGATTATGGCAGGACGAGCTGCATCAACCAGCGAAAGAATAAATAACTACACATTAGCAATAAATTATGACAATAAGAATCCATTTTTATATTATGCAAGAGCAGATATATACTATGAGGATGAAGGATTGCCGGAAATGGCGTTGAAGGATTGTAATCAGGCCTTAAAATATGATGCTTTCTATACAAACGCTCTTTTTCTGAGAGGAAAAATATACTTTGAAAAAGCACAATACTCTCTATCTGTAGAGGATTTTAAAAATTATTGTGCTGTTGAAAATAATACTGAAGAGGTCAACACGTATATTGGATATGCATATTATTTTATGGATGATATAAAAAGTGCTGTGCAATATTTTGACATGCTTGAAGAAAAGCCTACTTTTCCAAGCAATATTGAAGGCGATTATGAACAAGAAGCAATCATATCGGACTGTTATTTGAAAATAGGCAGCTACTTAAAAGCAAAATACTTTTTAAATCCTCTTATAGAAAAACGCTGTTCCCGGCATAGGATTGAATTCATAGCAAACAAATTAATTGAAATTTACAAAGCTGAAGGTGATTTACAATCAGTTTCTGTATTAGAAAAAATGCTTGAAGAAATGGATTCACAGTACGAAAAAATAAGAAAAATGACATATGACACTGTTGAGATTCAAGGAATAGAAACCTATCAGATACTATACCACGAGCTTATGGTACGAACAAGTGAAGCGCTGGATTGAATGATAAAAAATACATTGTGCATACTGATGATTTTGCGGTGGTTATATTGAAAATATCTGAAAAATATGTTATAATATTAACAGGAATAATTAACCATAAGGA
>CADBPJ010000164.1 GCA_902796445.1 uncultured Ruminococcus sp.
AAACAGTAGTTGCCAATGCGGATAATTCACACAACCAAGGGTACATGAACCGAGAAAACACCGTTGGTGTTTCATTGGATTACCAGTTCAATAAACGAAATTCAATATCATTAGCATACTTCGTGGAATTCACTGACAATGACGATTTCTCACACAGGACCGTAATCGGTTCGGACCTTCAGGGTGGAAATGCCAACACCTTCTATTCGCACTCCAAAGATAAGGATAAGGGCAACAGACAGGGTGCTGCTATATTCTTTCGTGGTGGAACGGATGCATGGAATTACAACAGCACGCTGAATTACATAAGAAGGTCATGGGATACCAACAGCTTGTTGTCACGCAGCACGGGATACTACAATCAGGATGACCGCCATCAGATAATGGATCACGTGTTTGGCGATATGGACATAAACCGTCGATTCCTGAACAAAAAGCTCTATGTGTCTGCTTCCTATAATTTCTTTTGGAAACGTTATGACCAGTTCAGGCTCGGCAACAATGATATCCTAAGCAAGAACACCCTCCTGTATCATTACTTCGGAACCTATCTGTCTTACGAGTTCCCACATCATTTAAGTGTGCATGTGTCAGGCAATGTACGAAGGTACATTGCCAAAACTCCGTCATTAAGGGATAGTTATATGGGCTATTCCGGTTCAGTCGGACTGTTTAAGAAGATCGGCAAACATAGTTGGACAAGAATTGACTATTCCAGTACACTGAACAATCCATCGCAAGACAAAACATCCTTGTATGAATATTTCACAGACTCGCTGACTAAGAGAGTCGGTAATCCGCTCTTGCGAACTTCTTTGAGACACAACCTTTCCCTGAAGGTTAATATAATGGAAGCCATCACATTGAAGGCAGACATGAACTACTCTCCGCGTGACTTTGCATACATCCGGTCTCTTGAATACGGGAACCTACAGAACGGAAAACAGGCTAACTATATCCTTTCCACGTACCAGAATGGTGAAAACCGGAGCTGGTGGGTGTCAATGAACTTCAACAGCAATGTGGGCAAATTTAATATTGATGCCAATGTGGGATATAAACACAGGAAGGCACAATATGAGAGTTTCAACAACAGCAATGGGGGATGGACAGGAAGTGCCCAGGTAAGTTATATGTGGTACAAGAAGAAGCTGTATGCCTGTTTGAGCTACACCCATGATAATTTGTATAACGCTGAGGCACAGAGTTGGGGCACAAACTATCATGATTTTTTAGGTGTGAATCTGATAAAATCTCTATTCAAAGAAAAACTTCAAATCCAGTTGACATACACCTTACCGTTTAGTTTCACATCTGAGGAAAACCGCAATTATATTGCTTCGCCGGGCTATGAATACTATTCTTGCCAATCCTCCAAGGATATTATCCATAATTCTATAACTCTCGCTGTATCATTCAGAATAGATGGCGGTAAAAGTGTAAGGCAATACGATCACGAAATGTCAAAAGAGCGATAGAATATATTCTTGCAAGATATATATATATACAATCAAATGTTAAACTATTAAAAAAGAAAAAATGAAAAATGAAATTTTGACTTTTCCTCCAGCAGATAACGAGCTCCTTCTTTCAGAAATGGAGATGCTGGAAGTTTATGGAGGAACGGGAACTGAAGGTGAACCAAATACTTATTGTGGTAATGCAAAATGTAAATGTCCAGAGATAAAAGCATGTAATAATAAGTTTTTGTTTTCTTGTAACGGTTCAAATTCAGGTTCTGGCTCAGGCTCTGGTTCTGGCTCTGGTTCTAGTTCTGGTTCTGGTTCTGGTAAATAAATGTTATTATTAAAATCTTATTGGGGCTCTCATTTGAGAGCTCCCTTTTAAAAGCATGAAAATAAAAGAATTTCCTCATAGGCATCAATTGAATATTAAGGATTGTGGTGCTACATGCCTTCAGCTTATTGCCGAATTTTATGGAAAAAAATATAGCCTACAAACTTTAAGGGAATATTCCTGTATATCTCGCGAAGGGTCATCCTTGATGGGGTTAAGTGATGCTGCTGAACGCATAGGATTTCATACCTTGGGGTTATGTTTGGGATACGACAAATTAATTAAAAATATAAAACTTCCTTGTGTCTTATTTTGGAATAATAACCATTACGTCATTTGCTATAAGATTAAGCGAAGTAGGAATGGAGTCGAATTTTACATTTCAGACCCTGCCTCGATGAAATATACTTGTAATGAGTATGAATTTAAAAAGCATTGGATAAATACTGTTCGTAATAATGAAGAACGTGGTATCGCACTTTCATTGGTTCCAGACAATGCATTTTACGAATATGAAGATGAGGGAACGCTGGGACGTTCACATGACATTACACGTTATATAAAATATATAACTCCACATAAAAGTGGAATTATTCAAAATATAATATGCCTAATAATCTATATGATTATAGGACTTGCCACACCTTTTCTTACACAATCTGTGGTAGATATCGGAATTAAAGGTAGCAATCTCGATTTCGTTGTTTTGATTCTTATAGCCCAGTTAATACTGGTCCTTACGAGCATGAGCGTTGGACTGATTAATAGTTGGGTTTCGATACATATGACTACACGAATCAACATATCGTTAATATCTGATTTCTGGAGTAAATTACTGAAACTTCCGGCCAAATTCTATGACATTAAAGTAACGGGAGATATTATGCAAAGATTTGGTGACCATAGTCGAATACAGGATTTTTTGCTACAAAGCACCATAAAAATTGCTTTTTCCGCTGTTAATTTTGTTATTTATACGGCTATCCTTGCTTATTACAATTCCAGGTTTTTAATCATTTTTTTTGCAGGGCAGCTCTTGTATGTTTTATGGACTCTTTGTTTCCTGAAACAGTGGAAAAAATTAGATTACCAGAAATTCGAAATTTCTGCAAAGAATAAAAACAAAACGCTTCAAATGCTACAGGGTGTTGTAGACATTAAATTGAGTAATGAAGAAAGACAAAAAAGATGGGAGTGGGAAAAGATACAAGCAAAGTCATTCCGACTTTCTTTGAAATCGCTAAAACTTGGGCAATTGCAAAATAATGTTGGTTCTCTTATAACAAACATTACATATATACTATTATCATGTATTGTTGCAAAAAATGTCATTGATGGCGAAATGACTTTAGGTATGATGATGGCTATTACATATATTACGGGGCAAATCGGAGGACCAGTGAATGATTTCGTTGGTTTTATACAATCGTTACAATATACAAAAATAAGTTTGGAACGGTTAAATGAAATAAATGACTCGGAAGATGACGACACAAATATACATACAAAAAGAGTTGATATGCCAGATAATCTGTCTCTGCATTTTAATCATGTTAGTTTCAGTTACGATGGCTCACCCCGTAGGTATGTGTTAAAAGATGTCTCTTTCGATATTCCAGAGAAGAAAGTAACAGCGATTGTCGGAAGTAGTGGATGTGGAAAAACAACCATAATGAAATTATTACAGGGTCTTTATGCTCCGACAGAAGGAATCGTGTCTGTTGACAATACACCAATTGCGCAAATGAATCCGCATGTATGGAGAAAGCATATTGGAGTGGTTATGCAGGATGGATATGTTTTTTCCGATACGATTGCACGCAATATAGCAACTGGTGATATTGAAATTGATAAGGAACGACTACGATATGCAGCAAGAGTGGCAAACATAAATGATTTCATAGACAAAAACCCATTGGGTTATAATATGAAAATAGGAATGGAAGGAACGGGTATTAGTCAAGGGCAACGCCAGCGAGTCCTGATTGCCAGGGCTACATATAAAAATCCTAACATATTTCTGTTTGACGAAGCAACCAATGCGTTAGATAGTAAAAACGAAACAGAGATAATGAAAAATCTAAGTGAGTGTTTTAATGGCAAAACTGTTGTTATTGCAGCCCATAGATTGAGCACCATTAGAAATGCAGATCAGATAATCGTAATGCGGGATGGGACTATTGTAGAAGTCGGCAATCACGAAAGTTTGATGAATAATAAAGGAGCATATTATGAATTAGTTGAAAGTCAATTGTAAGAATATGAATAATTCAGAAAAGAACATCGTCTATGATCAGAGTATTGAGGATCTCATCCCTCAGCAATATACTTCGGCAACGAAATACACTTTACTTGTAATTTGTATTTCCCTTGTCGGTCTAATTGCATTCTTGTGCGTATTTCCATACCCAACGAAGGTTAGTGGAAGTGCAGAAATTATACACGATAACGGGATGTATTATGCTTTTTTATTTTTGCCACCAGATAGAACTGGGGAAATAAAGAAGGGTATGAATGCTAAAATATATACTGCAAATTATCCTGAAAGTACATATGGTCACTTAAATGGGACCGTCATTTCATTTGTGGAAAATGTGTCAACAAAGAATGACGGGAAATTATACATTGTTAAAATATACCTCGGTAAGGAACTTATTACCAATTATGGTTACCAACTTTCGGAACAAATAGAAATAATAGGGACAGGTGACATTATCATTAAAGAGCAATTCTTGATAGAAAACTTTTTTGAGCCAATAAGTAAAATTATACATTATCAATAACATATGAAACAGGCAATAATATTATTGATTCATAAAGATGTTAAACAAGCGGAAAGGCTTATAAACTATTTCCAAGGAAAATGTGATATCTTTATTCATATCGATAGAAAAAGCGGTATTACAGAATCGGACATAAATAATTTGAAAACGATGCATGGTGTAATAGATGTATATCGTAAGTATAATATACATTGGGGAGGATTCAGCATATTAAAGGCGGAATTATTTATGTTAAAAAGGGCCATTGAATATTCTGATTTTAATTACATACATCTTCTAAGTGGGCAAGACTATCCCATCAAACCACTGTCAATGTTCTTAGATAAGTTTGATAATAACAATAACGACTATATTTCCTGTTCACATATGCCGACTCCGAATACTGACGAAAATACTTTCCGAAGATTTCAATTCTATTTTTTTATGGATTTGTTTAAACCAAAAACAGAAGAGGAAATAGAGAACATGTGGGAATTAACGCGCAGACAGGAAAAGTGGGGCATCCGCAGACAGATCTTTAAACCGTTTCTGCATCTATATATTGGTTCTTGTTGGTTCTCGCTGACGAGAAAAAGTATTATAGCATTGCTAGATTATACAAAGAGGAATCCATATTTTTACAGAAAGATGCGATTTACCTTTGCCCCTGATGAAATATATATCAACACAGTCTTAGTAAATATTGATTATCCGAAAAAGGAGCTGTGCAATTCCAATTGTAGATATATTAAATGGCCAAAAGCAGGAGCTAATCATCCAATAATATTGAAGGAAGAAAACTTTGAAGAGCTTGCCCAAACCAATGCTTTTTTTACTCGAAAAGTAGACATGGAAGCAAGTTCTGCTTTATTAAAACTTGTTGACAAATATTTGATTTCAGAAGAAAATCCCAAATTTCATACTAATGGTATAAGGGAACAAAGAAGTCTTTTTAAATATCCTTTTGATTATGGTTTATCATCTGCTATTATAAAATTGTGTCATATATTAGACATCAAGACTGCTATTGATTTAGGCTGTGGGCCAGGCTTTTATGTCTCTGCTCTACAAAAAGCAGGAATCGTTACCCATGGATATGATGGGAATCCATATATTACAGAGCAATCGCAATGTATTATATCACAAGAAAATCTCTTATGTAGACAGATAAGTATTCATGAGCCTATTACAATAGATTATCCTGCAGAATTGGCATTATTCCTAAATGTCGGTGAATATATTCCAAAGGAATTTGAAAATGTGGTCTTAGATAATCTTTGTAAGATAACAAGAAAATATCTGATAGTATCCTGGCAAGACAATATTAAATTGAATGTTGATGAAGAGAATCACATAGTTAACCCTATTCCGAACGATGCTTTAATGCAGAAATTAATCGAACGTGGTTTCAAAAACGATGTGGTTTTAACTCAAAATTTAAGAGATTCATCATCTTTAAACGTCAACAGAAACTGTATATGTGTGTTTAAAAAACACAATAGCGCCCAAAGAATTTTTCGCGATGATAGTTAATTAAATAACGCAAGTTCGACGAAATATAAGTGTCTGAAAATTTGGTGATTAGCGAAAATTGTTGTAACTTTAAAGTGCTAAAAAATCAAAAGTTTACAAACAATAATCGCTATGATCACCGAGGATAAAGTTACTGAAATTTTCTGTATTGCGGATGACTTCTGCAAAGTTTTTTCTACAAAGAATATGTATGTGTGCATCTTCGACATTTGTTTCCCAAGGTTGTGTCATACAATCGTTTTGTGGAACTCCAGAAGAC
>CADBPJ010000165.1 GCA_902796445.1 uncultured Ruminococcus sp.
AATGGAGTTGATGATTTTAGTGAATGTTTTGTCGTGCCATCACTAAGTTTCAATGCTGTCGATGTAACCTTGTAGGTGCCAAGAGTTGCGTATTTTACAAGCTTTGATGAGTCGGTATTTTCCTTGCCTGTATCTGTTACTGTGATAACATTATCAATCTCGTTGCTTGAGTTTGTACTAATTCTTATAAACTGGTTAAGATCAGTACCGCTGCCGGCTTCTGCAGTTGCCGCTAATGCTGTGATCAATGCATCAGGTGATTTCTTTTCCCCGTTAAGTTTAACGTTTTCTGCAAGCTTAAATGACTGTACCTTGTATGATGTAGAT
Organism: uncultured Ruminococcus sp.; assembly: GCA_902796445.1. Lineage (GTDB taxonomy): Bacteria > Bacillota > Clostridia > UBA1381 > UBA1381 > Ornithomonoglobus. The sequence goes on from CADBPJ010000165.1 coordinate 328, forward strand.
GATGTTAATGATGTTGCAGTTCTGTTTGACGGTGCAAATACCTTCAAATAATAGTCATTTCCGTTCTCGGCTGTAATTGATGTTACAATGTAAGCATACTGATAATATTTTTCAGATGATGTTATGGTACCCCAATGTATTGTGCCAAAATCATCTGTGTATGCCTTTATGCTCTGACCGGGAGTCGGCAAACCGTTTTCCTTAGCAGTCATATAGTTTTCAAAGTAATCAGTATAGTTATAGTCTTTACCGTTAATCTTTATTGTCTGTTTTGAAGAATTTAAAGACTCAACGTTACCTGAAACACTCTTGTTTGAAACCTTAACTGTTGTGAAGCTTCCATCAAGTGTTGGTGCATATATTACAACATCATTTGCAGAAATTGATGTAGGCTCTATTTCACTGCCGTTCTTTGTTAAAGAAAACTCATTTACGTTAGGCTTTAATGTCAATGTCTTTGTGCTGTCAATTTTGTCTATTATCTTATAGTCTGATGAATTTACAGCTCTTAAAGCAACCATTATCTCGTAATCGTAAATATCGACCATATTGTATGTGCTTGAAGAATCGTTTGATACAAATCTTGCGGTACCATACATAAAGTTGCTACCTGACGGGCTAAGATAATCACTTAAATTAAAGCTTGTGGCAGCACGTCCGTTATACTGAACTGTAACATTAGATGAATCGATACGCAATGTAGCATTTGCACCCTCATTATCGCGGTACTTTAATGTAGATCCGTCAAAGCTGATAATATCTGTTGAGTTTACTGTTATTTCAGCACCCTTTTGTGTATCATTATTTAAACCTACAAGCCACTTATCTGTAGAAACTCTGTCTTTACGATAAAGAACTGAGATAGAACGTCCAAGCTTTGCAACCAATTCTGCTTGTGTTACTTCACTCTGTGAAAAATCGATTACAACAATATCTTGTGTCAGAGAGTTCTTTACAGCCATCTGGGTAGGATATAGAGATACGGGACAATCTGATGTCGTTGAATTGGCTACACCTACAAGTGTACCCTTAAGGTTTACTGCGCCAAGATAATCATTTATTAGTGTTTTGCCTGTATCTTCAAGCTTGCCGTTGACCATACCCTTCATAGGCACTTCAAGACCGTTAAACATTATCTGTGCTATTACCGCTCTTGGTGCGTTACTCTCATAGCCTACGCCTGTAACTATGTCGGTAAGATCAAGATCCTCTGCCTGTGATCTGTATCCGTTAGGATATCCGCCTGCAACCTCTGCGTATGCCTCATATCCTAACGTACAAACAAGCATCTTAAGTGCCTGCTCATATGTAACAGGTGCATCGGGTCTGAATGTACCATCATCAAATCCGTTTATAATTCCCATATCAAAGGCAGTCTTAATATAAGCATTAGCCCAGTGACTTTCGGGAACGTCTGTAAATGTTGTTATCGGTGTTGTGAAACTATCCATACCAAGCATGTACACTATCATCTTAGTATACTCAGCACGGGTAATCTCCTTTTCAGGTTGAAATGAGCCATCCTCATATCCGTTTATAACCTGTAGTGTTGATAGCGTTGATATGGCTTCAACATATGAATTTGAATCGTCCACATCACTAAATGCCGCACTTGCAGTAAATGACGGTACAAGCGATGTAAGAATCATAGCCAACGCTATAAGCATTGAAAAATGCTTTTTCATTTTAATCATTCCTTTCTCGTTTTATACTGTTTTTTAGAACAGCACATAATATGTTCATATTATATCATAGATTTCAGTATAAGTCAATTGAAATTTTTGGATATTTTTTATGTTAACTTATTGTTAATTATTTTCAAAAAAACATAAATAAAGGTTGAAAAACAGCTTGGTTTGTGATACAATTACAAATAGTTTAGTTACTATGAAAGGGAGAACATATGGACAACAATAACAAAAGGGGTAATAAACCTCCTGTATATAAAAATCCGTTAGTGATATTCCTTGCAATTTCTATTATTGCAACGATTGTTCTGAATGTGCTTATGGCTGTTATCACATCACCGAAAACGGAGGAAATTTCATATAATGAATTTTTGTCCCTTGTAGAAGAGGACAAAGTGGACGAAGTAGTAATAAACCACGATAAATTCACCATATTCGGTAAGGCGGAAAAGAAGAATGAAACTGCCGAAAATATATTCGGAATAAGTATGGTAAATCCTGCGGAGGATAGAAGACCTGTGTACTATACGGGTTATCTGAACGATGAGCGGCTTTTTGAAAAGCTTGACGAAAAGGGAGTCAAGTACTCGACACCTATAGAAACGAACAGCCCGTTATTGAGCTTTGTTACAACATGGATACTGCCATTACTGTTTATGTATATAATTATAATGGTATTTATGCGGATTATGTCCAAGAAAATGGGCGGTGGCGGAGGAATAATGGGCATAGGTCAGTCCAACGCCAAAATGTATAATGTAGAGAACAAGACAGGCATAACCTTTAAGGACGTAGCAGGTCAGGAGGAGGCAAAGGAATCCCTCAATGAGATAGTTGATTTCTTGCATAATCCTGGCAAGTATACCGCAATCGGAGCAAAACAACCAAAGGGAGCACTTTTGGTCGGACCACCGGGAACGGGTAAGACACTCCTTGCAAAAGCGGTTGCAG
>CADBPJ010000166.1 GCA_902796445.1 uncultured Ruminococcus sp.
AATACATATATATGGGTGGCGCGCATGGTAATACAGTGTGGTATCCGAAGACAGTGTATGTTACAGGCGAAAATCCTCACGAACTTACTTTGGAGGAATTGTTTGATGATGATGGCTATATGGAAAAGCTCAATGGTATTATAAATACAATGGTAAAGGAAAATCCTGATAAATACAGCGAGTTATGGGCAAAGCCGGAGATAACTGAGCAAAATCAGAATAGATTTTATATACAAGATGATAATCTGGTTATCTTCTTCCCACCATATGAGCTGTCATACTATGCAAAAGGATTTATAGAATTCCCAATTCCGCTTTCAGATTTAAACAGTATTCTTGACGAGAATTTTAGGGTTGAATAGTCAGCAACGCACAGATTTCTCTGTGCGTTGAAAATTTTTTAAAAAAACTATTGACAATACAAGGATAATCGGTTATAATAATTAAGTGGTCGATTTAGGGGTGTAGCTCAGTTGGTAGAGCATCGGTCTCCAAAACCGAGTGCCCAAGGTTCGAGTCCTTGTACCCCTGCCAAAAATCCTCGTAACGAAAGTTGCGAGGATTTTACTTTTTCACTATTACTTATTCACTGTTTCATCTTATCTCAAATTTGGCTTAAACACTGGGTTTCAGCCGTTTTTCAAAAGAGAAAATCCATATTAAAAATTTTAGTTGTTTCAGCTATAGTATTTGAAAAGGAATTATTTTTGGTGTTTGATTTGCCTCAAAATACGACCCGCCAAAATGCTTCATTTGAGCATCAATTTCCCGTCTGTTGCCGTCTGATGCCAATATTTACATCTGTTACAGCATCAAAAAAGCATCATCGAAATTGCTTGTTTCTAAAGGGGTATTATGTTTTTTCTTTTCTTTTTAGCATAATCGTATGCTATTTTTGTTCCGTTTTTGGGCTGATAGTCAGTTAAATCCCGTTTGCTGTTCCTTCTTATTGGCGGTTTGTATTCTGTTCTGTAATAGACTATGCAAAAGTCGCTATTGTCTATCATTTCCTGATTACGCTCTACATATTCCTTTGTATATTCGGTTTTCCTGTGACCAAAGAAACAACAGCTTTTTCCTACACCCATAACAAAAACTCCTTGAATTAAAAAAAAGTGCGACAACCGCAGTCATCGCACATAAAACGCAAACTCCGATTGTCGCCAAACAAAACTAATAATGGGTATAAAACACATCACCATTTGGAATTTGCGTTTTTAACAAATTCATAGGTGATGTATTTTTACCAACGCGAAAAAAACTATACTTTCATAGCAAAACCCATTATTTGATTATTAGTTTCATCTGGCATTTCTATTTTAACACATTTATTGACTTTTTACAATTACTTTTTATATACAAACAAATATAAAATCTAATAAAAATACGACATCTCTTCTTAGGTTCTTCCTTTTTTGCCAAAAGTCGGCTATGCATAAATACGTAATAAATAATCTTGACAATCCGAATTTTATATGATATTTTAGTTATAATACATAACCCATTGGGTTAATAATTCAGTATATTTTTTTTGAAAGGCGGTCATTGATGTGAATATACGTAGCTTGATAAATGTATTGAAGAATTACAAATGGCAGAGTTTTCTTATAAAGAGCTATGTTGTTATATTTTGTGTTATATGTATCCCGCTTGGTATATTTACAGCTATAATTTCAAAAAATTACCACGACAATGTAATGTTGAATGTAAAGTTGCTGAGCAATAATTTTGATGCATCGCTGTCGAGTTACATAGATTCTTTGTTTGAAAAAATTGAAAAATTCGACCTGAATATTCAAAACTCCGAAACATACAAATATGATTTTTCATATTTATTAAGCTGTGACAATTTTGGAACGAACAACGAATCGGAAAGCGCGAAAATCATAAAAGAATATATGGGAAATTTTGTATCAGATAATGAACAGATAAAGTCTATATACCTATATGTTAAAGAATCTGACTATGTATATTCAACAACAATACCTTCAAGTAATTTTACAACCTATTTCCAAGACAACGGAGTAATTTTGAATAATAACGACGGACAGAATTTTTATTCGAGAAAAATAATGATTAACCGTTCAGAGTATGATGTTATCACAATATCAAGAGATCTGTATGTACAAGGGAAAAATCTGGGAAAAATTGTTTTTAATATAGATGCTAAGAAGCTGTGTGAGGCGATGAAAGAGAACGATAATAATCTTGAAAATTGGTTCATTATTGACAGTGATAACAATGTGATATATTCATCAGATCCTGATATAAAGGTAGGGAAAAACAGAGAGGAATATAATTCAATAAAAGCAGATACGGTGCATTCCGGGAAAATAAGAGAGGACAATACTCTGACGACTGAGGTTGCGTCTAACATAAAAAATGCAAAATATTTATTTGTAAATAAATATGACACCTATTCTGAAACCAGGAGAATGTATACATTAACTATCATTCTGATAACTTCCCTTATGATTGCTTTGGGAATGGTTGTTTCTTTAATACTTACGATGTTTTTTTACAAGTATTTGGGAGGAATTGTTGAGATGCTGCAGCCCTATGCAACATCGGTTGACATTCAGGATAGTTCAAATCATACAACAAAAGAAATGCAGATTATTACTAACAGTATACTTGCGGTAACAACACGCAATAAGGATTTGGGCGAGGAACTCTCAAACCGAATAGTGGCATTGAAAAAGGCGCAATCTGCGATGTTGCAAATGCAGATCAATCCGCATTTTCTGCATAATACTCTAAATACTATAAATGCTATTGTGATAGGTGAGTTTCATGGAGATACGGTAGCATCGGAAATGATAACAAAACTTGCTGAAATACTGCGATACTCACTTAATACGACGGAATATCTTGTAACACTTGACACAGAGATTATGTATCTAAACACATATATTAATATTCAGAGGGTAAAATATAATAACAGATTTTCGGTCGAATATGACATTGATGAGCATTCAAGAGAGTGTAAAGTGTTAAAGCTTTCGTTGCAGCCTCTTGTAGAAAATGCGATAACTCACGGAATAATACCGTGTAATAAATACGGAACAATAAAAATAACTACCCACGCAGAGGATGATTTACTTAAAATCGTCATTGAGGATAACGGAGTGGGAATAAATGCGGCAGCATTAGAGGCGATAAACAGGAAAATGGAAAATGACGTATTTATGCTTGATAAATCATTGGGGATTGACAATACGGCTAAAAGAATAAGACTCATATTTGGAGATGAATACGGATTAAAAATCAATACATCAGCACAAGGCACGATTGTGACGATTATTATTCCTAAAATAATGTAACGATAGATAGGAGAGAGATTAGTATGTATAAAGTAATAATGATAGACGATGAAGAAGTGGCACTTAAATCGATTTCAAAAGCAGTTGAGTGGGAGCAGTATGGGCTGGAGCTGACAGCGGTGTTCAGTGATCCATCTATGGCAATGAAGTATATTTATACGCACCATGTTGATGGTATATTCACAGATATAAAAATGCCCAATATGACGGGATTGGAAATAAGTAAAAAAGTTAAAAGCGATTTCCCCGATGTTGCCGTGTTTTTTATAAGTGCATATTCGGAGTTTGAATATGCGCGTGAGGCGATTGATAATGGTGTTGAAGGATATATTTTAAAGCCGATAAACTTTAAAAAGCTTGTTGATGCATGCTGTAAAATGAGAGAAATTCTTGATAAGCGTAATGACAGTGATTGGCTGTGCTTTGAAGATGGAAAATCCGAAGAAATTCAAAATCTTGTATCAGATTATATAAACAGAAAGATTGATAATATAAACCAGATAGAGCAATGTCTGAAAAGAGAAAAATATGATGTAGATATAAATACTTGCCCATGTGCGAAAATCTCTATCTCAGTGATGGATTTGCTTGAATATTTGTCGGAAACATGGACACATGGCAAAGAAAAGTTATATGTGGCACTGCGCCAGCTTATGGAGAGCAGTACACTCTATCTGATACCATATTTAACTTATTTTGACTGCATGGAGTTTTTGGTACTGTCAAAAACATCGGATCATGAGGAATTTGTTAAAAATCTTAACGATTTCAAGTACATCTTCACAGCAAACTGTTTTGAAAATTTGAACCTTGAAGTTTTGGTGATAACAATTAAAATATATAATTCACTGAAGGATATAAATAAAAAAAGTCCCTATATACGATGTGAATGTCAAAGTATATATAGCTATATTGAATCGGGCAACGAAGAAATCGCGAACAATATGTTAAAAAGCTTTGTTAGAACCAACACAGAAGACGAGCTTTTAGAATTGTCGAAATTTCTCACGCTTGAATTCAGCAATGAAACGGGGCATGAAGTACATTGCGATGATATTTCTGAGACAGGTTTACAGGCACTTATAAAGGAAATGTCGAGGTATTTCAGAACTCATGGTAACATTACAAAATCCATATGCAATGCAAAAGAATATATAGACAATCATTACAGCGAGCATCTGACACTTGATGATGTTGCAGCAAAATCGTACTTGAGTGTATCGCAGTTTACAAGACTTTTCAAAAAGGAATACGGGGTTTCATTTATAAATTATCTCAACAAGGTTCGTATAGAAAAAGCATGTGAGTTATTGAAGAATACGGATTATTCGGCAAATCTCATATGCGGAATGGTTGGATATATAAGTTACAGTTATTTTGTGAAAAAATTTGTTCAGAGCAACGGATGCTCGCCTACAGAATACAGAACGATTAATGTCTAAAATAATATATTGACTGTGTTACACAAGGGGCTGTTGTGTTAAGCAACGGCCCCTTTTATAATTCTCTGCTGAAAATAATTGTAAAAAATGGTACAGTTGCACAAATTGAGCACACAAATGAGCAAATTGAATATTTTATTTTATTCAAAAAAAGTTTATAATTAGTTCAGATAGTAAGAGAAAGTGCGGTGAAAATGCTATGAAAGAAGCGATTATTAAAAAATCTGGAAAGATACGGAGAAGAGGAGGAAAACTTGCATATCAAGGTGAGCTGTGGGGTATGGCAGCTTTGCCGGTATTGTGGTTTATAATATTCAGTTATTTACCTATGTTTGGTATAACCATTGCTTTTAAGAATTATAACTATCGCAAGGGTATATTTGGTTCAGAATGGGTAGGATTGAAAAATTTTGAATTTTTCCTGAAATCAAATGATATGCTCATAGTTGTAAGAAATACAATTTTAATGAATGCATTGTTTATTGCTTCACTAACGATATGTGCGTTGCTGGTTGCAATTTTTATGTATAACATAAGAAGCAGGAAATTGGTAAAGGCTTTACAGACATCATATATAACCCCGAACTTTGTCTCGTATGTTATGGTTGCATATGTTGTGTATGCAGTACTAAACCCACAGTATGGTATTGCAAATCAGCTTCTCAACAAGCTTGGAATTGGGGGTGTCGATTGGTATTCGCAACCGAAATATTGGCCGATAATTCTTACCATAGTCCATGTATGGAAGGCTGTAGGAATGAGAAGCGTTATGTATTATGCAGCACTAATGGGTGTAGATGAGACTTTGTTTGAAGCGGCAGAAATAGATGGTGCGAATAAAGTGCAAATAACGTACCATATATTAATTCCTGAAATTCTGTCGATAATAGTCATAATGGCAATTATGGATATTGGCGGAATATTCAGAGGTGATTTCGGATTATTCTATCTGGTAACGCAGGACTCTCCATTGCTTTATAGTGTAACGGATGTAGTTGATACATATGTATACAGAACACTTATGGAATCCAACAACGTATCACTTTCAACCGCGATTGGATTTATACAGTCAGTGGTAGGATGTATCATGGTATTAGTTACCAATTTTGCATCCAAGAAAATTGATGGTGACTTAGGATTGATTTAAGGGAAGGTGTAGCAGTGATGATTAAAAAGAGAATAAGTATAGGGCAAATAGTTTTAGGCATAATAATGGTTCTGTTAGCCTGTGCTGTCATTATCCCGTTCTTGCTGATATTGGGAGTATCATTTTCAAACGAACAGGACATTATGCTTAACGGATATAAATTGATACCTGAGCATTTTGATTTGACAGCATATAAATATGTTTTGCAAAATCCAAGGGATATTTTGCAGGCATATAAGATAACGATAATATTTACAATAATGGGAACATTCTTAACCGTATTTTTCACAGCATTGATAGCTTATCCGATTTCAAGACGAGATATGGTGGGAAGAAATATAATCAGCTACATGCTTCTCATATCAATGCTTTTCAGCGGCGGACTTGCTCCGACATACATATTAAACACAAGGTTTTTGCATCTTAACAATACAATATGGATTTATATAATACCGTCGTTACTTTCACCGTGGTACATATTTATGATGAGGACATTCTTCTCACAGCTGCCAGACAGCATTGTTGAGGCGGCAACAATAGACGGTGCAAGTCAGATTCGAATATTCTATAAGATAATTATTCCTCTGTCAAAGCCTGTTATAGCAACTATAGCGGTAATGACATTTGTTGGAAAATGGAATCTATGGTACGAATCTCTGTTATATATAGATGATTATACAAAAGTGAGTTTGCAGTATTTCTTGCAGAGAATGATGAAAAACATTGCACTTATAAAGGAAATGAATGATATGGGTATGAGTATGTCGACAGCTATAACCATTCCGTCTGAAACGGCAAGAATGGCGATGGCAATCCTTGTAGCAGGACCGATACTGTTTGTATTCCCGTTCTTCCAAAAATATTTTGTAAAAGGACTCACAGTTGGCGGAGTAAAGGGTTAATTATTTTGGAGGAGAAGATAAATGGTTGAATTTCATATTACGGGAATACCCGAAAAGGTAATAAAAGGAATTCATATGGTAGGTGATGTCAGAGGCTTTAAAATAAATTCCAATGGCATAAATGTTAAGGTTTGTGAAGGAACGGAAAACGGACTTCATATTGAAAAGACATCAGATGGTTATAAAATAACATATAGAGGTCAGACTAATTTATATCGTGCTTGCGCTATTTTGTGTGGAATGATGGAAAGCGGAAACTTTGAAGAAATATGCGAAACGGCAAAATTTGACCGATGCGGTGTGATGATAGATTGCTCAAGAAATGCGGTTTTGAAACTTGATGCTGTAAAGACGATTTTTGCAAGACTTGCGAGTATGGGCATGAACTATGCAATGCTGTATACAGAGGATACATATGAAATTGATGGCTATCCGTATTTCGGCTATCTGAGAGGCCGATATACAAAGTCGGAAATGAGAGAGATAGACAGTATAGCAACCGATTTGGGAATAGAGCTTGTACCATGTGTTCAGACTCTTGCTCATCTTCCGCGTCCCTTCAGGTGGGCCTTTATGGAGCCGATGCGGGATATAGACGACATTCTGTTGATTGATGAACCGAAAACCTATGAGCTTATTGATGCTATGTTTAAATCGTGGAGAGAATGTACATCTGCAAAGGCAATTCATATAGGTATGGATGAGGCACATTCTGTAACAAAGGGACGATATACAGAAATCCATGGTACTGAATTTGACAGACTTGAGGTGCTTACAAGGCATTTAAAAAAGGTTTGTGATATTGCAAGAAAATATGATTTTGAGCCTATGATGTGGAGCGATATGTTTTTCAGGCTTGTCTCGGGCGGTGGATATTATGACGAGGATATAGAACTGCCCGAAGATTTAGACGAAAAAATTCCCGAGGAATTGTCGCTTGTTTATTGGGATTACTTAAATACACGTGACGGCTTTAACTCTATGATAAACAAACATAAAAAAACAGAACGTGAAACAATATTTGCAGGCGGAATACATACGTGGGTTGGCTTAGGACCTCATAATAAGCTGAGCTTTGACAGTATGAAGGAAGGCTTGGAGGTGTGCAGAGAAAAGAATATTACAAAGGTGTTTGCAACCATATGGGGAGATGACGGTGCAGAGGTGCCGTTTTATACAGCTTTGCCGGGCATTCAGCTTTTTGCGGAATATAACTATTATGATGATGACGAAAAGCTTGGAGAAAGATTTAAGCAATGCACAGGTATGGATATGAAATCCTTTATGGCATTGGAGCTTGATGATTTAGATGAAGAAAAGCGTGTTGTACCGTGGATTTCAACCTCCAAAGAGGTTTTGTATAACGATCCTCTGTTCGGCTTGTTTGACAAAA
>CADBPJ010000167.1 GCA_902796445.1 uncultured Ruminococcus sp.
ACCAATCACTACAGATAGGCGGTACTTCACTACTCATTATGGTTGGAGTTGCATTAGAAACTGTAAAACAGTTGGAATCACAGATGGTGATGCGACACTACAAGGGATTTTTAGAGTAAAACAATCTGCGGTGTAGTAATCACACTGATAGGTAAGCGGTTTATGTTGCACAATGTGCAGAAAGGCAGTATTATGAGATTAATTCTTATGGGCCCTCCGGGTGCAGGAAAAGGCACGCAGGGCGAGTTATTGGAAAAAAAGCTTGGCATCAGCACCATATCAACGGGTCTTATGCTAAGAACCGCTATAAAGGAGCAGACAGAGGTCGGCAAGCTTGCAGAGAAGTATATAAACGAAGGCAAGCTTGTACCGGACGATGTAATAGTAGCAATAGTAAAAGAGCGTTTATCACAGCCTGATTGCGAAAAGGGATTTATCCTTGACGGTTTCCCCAGAACAACAGCACAGGCTGAAGCACTTGACGCAGCAGGTGTAACAATCGATAAGGTATTGGCGCTTGAGGTTGACGATCAAAAGATAGTTGAAAGACTTTCATCAAGACGTGAATGTTCAAAGTGCGGTACACCTTACAATGTTATTTCAAAGAAACCCCAAAAAGAGGGTATCTGCGATAACTGCGGCGGGGAGCTTATTATAAGAAAAGATGATGTTCCTGAAACTATTGCAAACAGATTAAACGTATACCACGAGCAGACAGAGCCTATCAAGGCATTCTACGAAGCAAAGGGTATCCTGGCTATTGCAAAGGGCGAGGAAGAATTGAAGGACACTACAGCGAATGTCCTAAAAGCACTTGGCCTTGGAGAGTGATTGAATGATTTCAATTAAATCTTCCAAACAAATTGATAAAATGCGTGAATCGTGCAAGCTTACAAAGGAGTTATTCCTGATACTTGAAGATAAAATTAAGCCGGGAATAACGACTAAAGAGCTTGACACAATAGCGTATAATTTTTACAAGAAGCATGGTGCAACTCCAAATTTCCTGAACTATAACGGTTATCCTGCAACAATCTGTGCATCAGTTAATGATGAGGTTGTACACGGAATACCGTCAAATAAGATCGTTCTTCGTGACGGAGATATAATAAGCATAGATATGGGCTGTATCTTAGACGGCTGGCACTCGGATGCCGCAAGGACCTTCGGTGTAGGCAAGATAACAGACGAGGCTCAGAAGCTTATCGACGATACAAAGGAAAGCTTTTTTAAGGGGATTGAGGTAATAAAGCACGGTGTTAAGCTGGGCGATGTTTCGCATACAATAGAGACATTCTTAGAGGAACGAGGCTATGGCGTTGTCCGTGACTTGGTCGGTCATGGCATTGGCAGAGAATTGCACGAAAGTCCTGAGGTCCCAAATTTCGGACAGGCGGGCAAGGGTGTAAGGCTTGCACAGGGTATGACTCTGGCAATCGAGCCGATGGTAACCGCAGGCGATTATCACGTTGCGGTGCTTGATGATGATTGGACAGTAGTCACAAGGGACGGCAGCTTAGCGGCACATTACGAAAACACTGTAGTTGTTACACGTGATGGCTGTGAAATCCTGACTCTGTAGGAGAGGTGCGGTATGGAATATCGTATAGGTCAGATAGTCCGCTCAACAGCAGGACGTGACAACGGAAAAGCTTTTATAGTCATAAAAACCGAAGGCAACTACGTATATGTTGCAGATGGTATGACGCGTAAGCTTGAAGCTCCGAAGAAAAAAAAGCTCAAGCATATTCAAGGAAGTTATAACGTATCAGAGGAAATCGCGGCTTTAATTAAAAGCGGAACAGCACAAAACTATATGCTGCGGCGGTTTCTCGACTCATAAAGGAGTAAAATATGGCTAAGGATGACGTTTTAGAAGTTGAAGGCAAGGTAATAGAAACCCTGCCCAACGCAAACTTTAAAGTAGAGCTTGAAAATGGCCATCAGGTATTGGCACACATTTCAGGCAAGCTGAGAATGAACTACATTAAGATTTTGCCCGGAGATAAGGTCACTATGGAAATGAGTCCTTACGATTTAACACGTGGCAGAATAACATGGCGTTCTAAGTAATTTATTAGGAGGTAATAAAATGAAAGTACGTCCGTCAGTAAAACCTATTTGCGAAAAGTGCAAGGTTATTAAAAGAAAAGGCAAGATTATGGTAATCTGCGAAAACCCAAAACATAAGCAGAAGCAGGGTTGAGCATTATCTTAATTTTATAGGACTGTTTCTTTTAGCACAAACAGTCCCATGGGTTAAAAGCCCAAACACAACACTTATAATTTTTTGATGATATCTTTAATGGAGGTGTAGAAAAGTATGGCAAGAATAGCAGGTGTTGACTTACCAAGAGACAAGCGAGTTGAAATCGGTCTTACTTATATCTACGGAATAGGCCTCAAGAGCAGCCAGAAGATTTTGGCTCAGGCAGGCATTAATCCGGATACAAGAGTAAAGGATCTTACAGATGCCGAGATAAACTCACTTCGTGAAACAATTGACAATGAGTACACGGTTGAGGGTGACTTGAGAAGACAGGTTGCTTTAGACATTAAGCGTTTGATGGAAATCGGATGTTACCGTGGAATCAGACACAGAAAGGGCCTTCCTGTAAGAGGACAGAACACAAAGAATAACGCAAGAACCCGCAAAGGTCCGAAAAAGACTATAGCAGGTAAAAAGAAATAATTAAGGAGGGACTCGTAAATGGCTAAAGTAGCAAAGAAAACTACACGTACACGTCGTCGTGATAGAAAGAACATTGAAAAGGGTGCAGCTCATATCCGCTCAACCTTTAATAATACAATAGTTACAATCACTGATACAGCCGGAAATGCAATTTCATGGGCAAGCGCAGGTGGTCTTGGCTTCAGAGGTTCAAGAAAGAGCACTCCGTTCGCTGCTCAGACAGCGGCAGAAACAGCGGCTAAGGCAGCGAAAGAGCATGGAATGAAGTCGGTTGAGGTTTACGTTAAGGGACCGGGCGCCGGAAGAGAGGCGGCAATCAGAGCTTTAGAGGCGACAGGACTCAGTGTTACAATGATTAAGGATGTAACACCTATTCCGCATAACGGATGCAGACCGCCGAAGAGAAGAAGAGTCTGATTATTGTATAGGAGGTTAAAAGCATGGCAAGAAATATGCAGCCGATCGTAAAAA
>CADBPJ010000168.1 GCA_902796445.1 uncultured Ruminococcus sp.
AAATATATTAATGCACCAAATCATCCTCGTCATCCTGATACAAATTTAAAATTAGAAGCAATAAAACGTTGCTTTTCTCTTGGAGAAAGTGTAGAATATGTATCAAGAGAAATAGGTTACAGCCGCATGAGCATATATACATGGTATCGGCAATATAGAAAATATGAAGTAGCAGGACTGATATCATCAAAGAAGAAGTTCCCACAGCAAAGGAAATTGAAAATATTCTTGACATAATTAATACTCCTAAAAACATAGAAGAAATAGGTATAGACAAGGCAATTCTTCCCATGACATTTGAAGCCACAAAGGATATTCGGGATAAGTATGTACTGTCAAGATTATGCCATGATTTGGGTATAATGAATGTTGCACAGTCAGCACTAATGGCATAAATGTAAAATGAAACATATATGAAAACAGTGCAAAAATCGAGTGATTAAAAGCGCCTGATAAAAGCAGATATAAACAGATATTATAACATACGGGCATATAAAATTAATTTTACAATATATGAGGTTTTTTTAAGAAAATTTGACACGAGGAGAAAAATATGAATGATTTTATTTTAGGGACAAATTATTGGGCGTCCAATGCAGGTACTGCAATGTGGCACGATTGGTCTGAGAAAACTGTTGATGATGACATCAAAATCCTTTCGGAAAACCATATAAACTACATACGCGTTTTCCCGCTGTGGAGCGATTTTCAACCGGTGATTCCCATGTATGGTCCTGGTGGTGTAATTAGGGATTATTGCCTTACAAATGAAAAAAAGTCTGAAAATCCTTACTATCTTGATGAAACTATGCTGAGTCGTTTCGACACTCTGCTTGACATTTGCAATAAATATAATGTCAAGGTAATTGTCGGACTTATTACAGGATGGATGAGCGGCAGACTTTTTGTTCCTCCCGCACTCTATGACAAGAATTTATATTCAGATGAAAAGGCGCTTATGTTTGAACAAAAGTTTATAAAAGGATTTGTAACACGCTTCCGACACAGAAAAGAAATTTATGCCTGGGACCTTGGAAATGAATGTAACTGTATGCAGCCTGTTAAAAATAGAGAGTCAGCTTATACATGGACCATAATGATATCAAACGCCATAAAAGCAAACGATGCTACAAGACCGATAATGTCAGGTATGGGCTGCGAAGCGATTGAAGGCTCTTGGACAATAAGAGACCAAGGAGAATGTACAGATATACTTACAACACATCCATATCCTTTATGGGTATCCCATGGATCAAAGGATGTAGTCAGCTCAATAAGAACATTGATGTTACCTGAATGTCTTAACAAATTTCATGCACATTTAGGCGGAAGGGAAAGCCTTGTGGAGGAAACAGGCACTATGGGACCAATGATATGCAGTGAAGATGATGTGGCTCCCGGGTTTGCAAAAGTGAATTTGATGGCGTGCTATGCAACAGGTTCCCTTGGTATGATGTGGTGGTGCGCTCATGAACAGACAAATCTAAAAACGGCGCCTTATACATGGAGCAAGTGCGAGGTGGAGCTTGGTCTTACAGATAAATATAAAAAGCCTAAACAAGTTCTAAAAGAGTTTAATAACTTTGCCGAATGGCTTAATGAATCTAATCTGAATTTGCCAAAAGCGCATGAAGATGGTGTAATTATTCTTACAGAAGGTCAAGACCACTGGGGAATAGCTTATATGACATATATACTTGCACGGCAAGCAAAGCTTAATATGGGATTCTCTTATGCCAATGATAAAATTCCCGACAGCAATATATATTTATTGCCATCAGTGCAGGGAACAACCATTATGAATGACGACAAATATAAGCTTTTATTTGAAAAAGTGTATAATGGCGCAACACTGTATATTTCAAATGATAACGGTATATTATCAGAGTTTGAAAGCTTTACGGGTGTAAGAGTGGTTGACAGTGACGGTAAACAGACAGCGGGCACTATAAGTTTAGACGGCAGTGAAATTCCTTTTGTTCAAAACAGAAGACTCATTCTCACAAGCATTGGAGCTGAAGTAGTAGCAGAATGTGACGGCAATATAATACTTTCAAAATACAATTATGGCAGCGGTAAGGTTTATTATCTTAATTTCCCAATGGAAAAAAATCTTATTAATTCAAGCTATGGCTTTGATGGTGATTATCATATGTTGTACAAGCATATATTTGAAAAAACAGACAGTGCAGTCCGGTGTGATAATAAATATATCGGCATTACTGAACATTATGATAATAACGGGGATTGCATAGTTATTGCAATTAACTATTCCAAGAATAAGCAAAAAACAGATATTTTGGTAAATCCAAAATATTCTGTTGAAAAAAAATATATGGGTGATACGGCGCAAGTCGAGCCGTATAGTTCATGTGTAATAAAATTAAAGAGGAGAGATTAAATATGAAAATACAGTATCTTGGTACAGCAGCGGCAGAAGGAATACCTGCCATATTTTGTCAGTGCGAAACTTGTAAAAAAAGCAGAAAAGCAGGCGGCAAAAATATAAGGACAAGAAGTCAGGCCTTGATTGACGATACAATTCTCATTGACCTTCCGGCAGATACATATATGCATTCTTTGGTGAATAACATTGATTTGTCAAAAATACACACCTGTATAATTACACATGACCATGGAGACCATCTTTATCCTTTGGAAATTGCAAATCGTAGAAATGGATTTGCACATCTTGATGATGGTGATACATTGGATATTTATGTAACAACTCCCGGATATAATAAGCTTGCACTTGTAAAAGAAAAATTTGATGACAATAGTCAACATCGCGTACAGCTTCATAAAATCGAACAGTTTGAAAGCTTTGTTGCACAAGGGTACGAAATAAATGCTTTCAAGGCTTATCACAGTGAATTGTGCGAACCTGTATTTTACGCTATAAAGAAAGATGAAAAAAGCATTTTGTATGCACATGATACCGGCATTTTTCTTGAAGAAACCTGGGATGCACTAAAAAAATACGGAACTAAGTTTGACCTTGTAAGTCTTGACTGTACATTTTCTGTTCAGCCCTGGACAGAGGGCGAGCATATGACCCTTAAATCAAATGCTATTGTACGTGACAGACTTTTTGAAATGGGCCTTGCTGATGAAAACACCGTGTTTGTTGCAAATCATTTCACTCATAATGGAATGGCAACCCATGACGAAATCAAAAAAGTCGCAGATGAAATGGGATTTATAACCTCTTATGACGGTATGGTAATAGAAGTTTAAAGTAGTGGTTTATGCCCAGACCCAATGCACCGCCAAATAAAATCTACTATCACAAAGTACACCTTTTGATAGTAGATTTTTTTATGTTAAAATATTGGATTTCTCCTGTTTTTACGGGAA
>CADBPJ010000169.1 GCA_902796445.1 uncultured Ruminococcus sp.
AAGTCTTTTCCGCCCAGAATAAGTGTCACACCATTTATTACCGAATTTTTTATTTCAAATCCGCCATCACCTACACCATATGTTACGATGAGGTTTTTATTTGACTTAAGATTGTCTATTTTAACGCCATCACAACGTACCATAATAAGACCCTCTTCAAGGTTATTATATTCACCCGGTTTATCAATATATACATCAACAAGGCTGTCCATAAGTAATGCAAATTCGCCTCTTGTAATGTAATCCGTAGGCTTTAGCTTTCCGTCAATACCTTTCCAACCGCCGTTACCTACAATGTACTTTGTACCATTCACTGCCCACGAAACAATCTGGTCTTTATCAACAAATGCATCAAGAACAGATATATCGCAATCCTTAAACATTGTACCATTTACTTCATATGGTTCAAATCCGAATACACGCGATAAAACAAGATATGTTTCCTGGAATGTAATGTTATTGTCAGGATTAAAGCTATTTCTATCATCGCCCTCAAACGCACCCATATGCACAGAACATGACACCGCATCGGCATACCATGCATCGTCTTTTACATCTGCAAATACTGCCGCACTTTTCTCTGTGCATGAAAATGCCCTTGTAATAATTGCTGCCATCTGTGCTCTTGTGATATTATCGTTTGGAGCAATAATATCATCGGTAACTCCATTTATAAGTCCTGCATCCACTGCATTCTGCATTGCCTGTCCAATCTCCCCATCGGGCATATCGGAGAATGCCTCTGCAGTTACTGTCATACCCACAG
The DNA here is from genome assembly GCA_902796445.1 of uncultured Ruminococcus sp. Taxonomy (GTDB): domain Bacteria; phylum Bacillota; class Clostridia; order UBA1381; family UBA1381; genus Ornithomonoglobus. Next base: position 767 of record CADBPJ010000169.1, read on the forward strand.
ACATCACAGCAGCTGTCAAAAATGAAATTATTCTTGTTTTTTTCATAGTTTTATTTATCCTTTCTCTTTATTACTATATGTATATTATACACTATTTTTCTTTAATTGTCTATATCTTTTTAAAAATATCTCAAAATAACTTGCTTTTTTTTATTATATTGTGTATAATACTACTATAAGATTAGGATATACCAACAAAACTGAAAGGAAAAGCTATATGAAATATAAAATTGCTGATATTATTGTGGATTTTGATGTTTTACATCCGCATCTTGGTAATCAGATCAAGGATTATGTCTATGATGGCAACGAAAAAACAAATCTTCATGTTAGATTTACTGATCAGTTCTATGAAGATCTTCGCAAATATTATCCAAATCTCAGTGATGATACATTAGAATATATGTATCTTGGCGGAGAATTTTACAGTACGCTGGTATATTTTAACGGAATGATGCTTCATTCCTCCTGTGTTGTATATAACAACAGAGCGTATTTGTTCAGCGCACCAAGCGGAACGGGCAAGTCAACACATACACAGTTATGGCTCAAACGGTTCCCTGGCTCATACATACTAAATGATGACAAGCCTGCTATACGGCTATCTAAGAATGGGATTTTTGTTTACGGAACACCATTTTCCGGCAAAACCAATCTTCAGCAAAACAAGCGTGTACCGATAGGCGGTATATGTGTATTGGAGCGAGCCGAAACAAACAGCATTACGAGGGTATCAACAGAAGATGCAATATTTGCACTGCTTAATCAGACTATACGTCCATACAAAGAAGATGAGCTTGATAAGATAATGAATACTATAGACATACTTGTACGTGAGGTGCCTGTTTATAGACTTAAATGTAATATGGAAACAGAGGCAGCAGAGGTTGCATATAACGGTATGAAAGGAAATACGGATAATGAAAACTAAAAAAGGATTTATGCTGCGTAAAGTAGCAGACAAAAATGTGGTAGTACCAATCGGTCAGGCATCTGTTGATTTTAACGGAATAATCAATCTCAATGATACAGGGGCATTTTTATGGAGTATACTTTCAAAAGGGTGTACTTATGATGAGCTTGTTTCTTCAGTATTGTCAGAATATGATGTTAATGAGGATATCGCAAAGCATGATATTGATGTATTTCTTAAAACAGCACGAGATGCTGATGTAATTGAGGATTGATGTATGAAATTAATAGTAAATGTTTCGGATAATTGGGCAATAGGCAAGAATAACGGACTTTTGTTCCACTTATCACAGGATATGAAATTTTTTAGAGAGCATACTACAGGCAACACTATAGTAATGGGACGAAAGACGTTAGAGTCACTGCCCAATTCTAAGCCATTGCCAAACAGAGAAAATATCGTCCTGACCCGGAACAGGGATTATCACCCTGAGGGTGTTACGGTATATACAAGCATTGACGAGTTTATTGCAAACACTCCTAAGAGAGATAACGTATATGTTATCGGCGGAGAGTCCTTATACCGCGATTTATTACCATACTGCGATACGGCATACGTGACAAAGGTAGAAAAGTCGGTCGATGATGCCGATGCATTTATGGTAAATCTTGATAATGACAGTAATTGGCAAATATTTGACATATCCAAAGAATTTGAAGAAAAAAATTTAAAATTCCGATTTGTAACGTATAAAAGGGTGTAGCCGACTACACCCTTTTTATTGAATATGTATCAGAAATCCACCTCTGTATCATAGTAACAGCACTTAAGCAGTTTTTCCATTTCTTCCTGTGTAGGAATTCTCGGATTGGAGCCTGTGCAGGCATCACCGATTGCATTCTTAGCAATTTCAGGAAGTCTGTCAAGGAATACGTCCTCAGGAACAAAGCCCTGCTCTGTAGGATAACTGTCAGGTCCGTAATTCTTTATGCAGTGAGGAATGTTAAGATCATCATTCATCTTTCTCAGATATGCAATGAGAAGCTTAACCTTTTCGTCATCATCAGCACCGCCAAGGTTCATATAGTCAGCAATCACACCATAACGTTTCTTTGCGGTTTCATCCTTTGCGTTAAATGCGATAACCTTAGGAAGATACATTGCATTTGCAGCGCCATGAATAATATGTGCACCATAATCAGCAAATGCAGCACCTGTCTTGTGTGCCATTGAGTGAACAATGCCGAGAAGTGCATTTGAGAATGCCATGCCTGCGAGACACTGAGCATTGTGCATTGCTGCACGCGCTTCCATGTCGCCATCATATGATTTCTTGAGGTATTCGAAGATCATCTTAATTGAGTGAAGTGCAAGACCATCTGTGTA
>CADBPJ010000170.1 GCA_902796445.1 uncultured Ruminococcus sp.
AGCAAATTTCTGCCCTCGACGAATGTGTTGGGCGGTGCACCATCAGGCTTTTCCTCCTCAACCTCAATTTCGGGGCGTGTCAATGCATTGGCACTAAGCTCGTTGATAATAGGTGTATTTATAATATCATAATTGATACCTGCATCACGGCATATATCCTCAGCACAATGAAGCTCCTTTTTATGTCTTTGACCGTAGTCAAACCCCACTGCCGAAACATTTTCCTTGCCGTATTTTTTTATTGCCCAATAGAGGCACGTTGTACTGTCCTGTCCGCCTGACAGGATTACTAATGCTTTTCTCATTTATATTCCCTCATACTATGGGCAGAGATGAAAACAATCTTTCCTCTGCCAGCTTTTCGTATTTTGTACCCTTTTTGCCGTAGTTTGCAAATGGGTGAATTGATATACCGCCACGGGGCGTAAACAAGCCTTTTACCTCGAGGTATTTCGGCTCCATAAGCTTAACCAAATCTTTCATAATGATATTCACGCAATCCTCATGGAAATCACCTTGATTTCTGAAGCTGAACAAATATAGCTTCAAGGACTTTGACTCTACCATCTTTATATCGGGTATATAGTTAATCTTAATCTCTGCAAAATCAGGTTGTCCCGTAATAGGACACAGGCTCGTGAACTCAGGACAGTTAAATGTGACCATGTAATCGTTGTCGGGGTGCTTGTTAATGAAGGTTTCAAGTACCTCTGGAGCATACGTGTCCTTATATACTGTCTTTTTATTACCCAAAAGGGACAAACCCTCTGTTTCTTTTTCATTTCTCGGCATTTTCCATTCAATCCTTTACTATTTCGTAAGCCACTTTAGTTTCTGCTCTGTGGCGTGTTTCATAATCTTTTCAAGTGTTTCCCTGTCACCGTCAAGCGATGCTTGTTTTATTCGCTCAAGGCAGTCCTGGAACTCCGTTATTCTGTATGCAAGATGCTCACCATTCTCTACAAACAGTTCACTCCACATTTTTTCGTTAATAACCGCAATTCTTGTGCAGTCCTGCAAGCTTCCGCCCGCAAACGAACTGCTACGCTCCAAAAGCGGATTGTCGCAGAGTGCAACAGCTACCGCATGCATAAGCTGTGATGTGTACGCAATTATGGAATCGTGCTCATCAGGGCTTGTTGTTACGACCTCACGGCAACCGATATATTTCGCCATATCACGTACAAGCTGTACGCTTTCGGGTTTATTTGACTTATTGGGTGTGATAATATACGGTGCATTGTCAAACAGCGTCTCAGTAGAGCTTTTATCTCCACCGACCTCTCTGCCAGCCATTGGATGCCCGCCCACAAAATCAACGGTATCGGGCAGAATTTTCTTCATCTCATCAATAATAAATCTCTTTACACCCGTTACATCAGTGATTACCGCACCATCTTTTATACAACTGATATTATCACGCACAAAATCTATGTTCAGTTGCGGATACAAACACATTATGATTAAATCTGCATCTGCCATTGCCTCCCCGGGTGTATCGTAAGCCTCGTCGATTACACCATCAGCTAATGCAAGATCAAGGCTTTCCCTTGTGCGGTTATATGATGCTATTGTACAGTTATGAAACCCTCTTAACCGACGTGCCATTGAGCCGCCGATTAAGCCGAGTCCGATTATAGATATTTTCATAGTTACTCCAATTATTATATATTTAGTAAAATGGTTTGCCTGCTATGCGGAAAAAGAAGCGAGCAGATTGCCGCTCATTTTCTCGACGGTGTATGCTTATACTCCAAGAGGAAATGGTGGTGAGATGCGACGCTTACCCTCGCCCAATGCGGAAAAAGAAGCGAGCAGATTGCCGTCCATTTCAACCGCCGATGTATGCTTATACTTCAAGGGCGAAATGGTGGTGAGATGCGACGCTTACCCTCGCCCAATGCGGAAAAAGAAGCGAGCAGATTGCCGCTCATTTTCTCGACGGTGTATGCTTATACTCCGAGAGGAAATGAGGGGTGAGATGCGACGCTTATTTTTTCGCATTACTGAGTGCCTGGTCTATGTCCCCTATTATATCTTCCGCGTTTTCTATTCCTACACTAAATCTTACAAGATCGGGACTTACACCGCAGTCAATAAGCTGTTGGTCGGTAAGCTGACGGTGAGTTGATGATGCGGGATGCAATGCGCAGGTACGTGCATCGGCAACGTGTGTTACGATTGCCGCAACCTTTAGGCTGTCAAGGAACTTAACAGCTGCTTCACGTCCGCCCTTAACACCAAATGATACAACACCGCTTGCACCGTTGGGCAAGTATTTCTCTACTAACGGATAGTATTTATTTGATTTAAGTCCCGGGTAGTTTACCCATGAAACTCTATCGTCTTTTTCCAAGAACTCTGCAACCTTTAACGCATTATTGCTGTGCTGTGGCATTCTCAAATGCAATGTTTCTGTTCCCAAGTTTAACAAGAATGCGTTCATCGGGGCAGGGCTTACACCCATATCACGCATTAGCTGAACAAGTGCCTTGCTTATATACGCACTCTTGCCGAAATAGTCTGTATAGACTATTCCGTGATATGATTCATCAGGTGTTGTAAGCCCTGGGAATTTACCGCTTGATGCCCAATCAAAGTTACCGCTGTCAACGATTATACCGCCCAATGCGCAAGCATGACCATCAAGATACTTTGATGTTGAATGAACAACAATATCAGCACCAAACTCGAACGGTCTGCACAAAACAGGCGTTGCAAATGTGTTGTCAACAATTAGCGGAATACCATTTGAATGTGCCAGCTCTGCAAACTTTTCAATATCAAGTACAACCAATGCAGGGTTTGAGATTGTTTCGCCAAGCACCGCCTTTGTGTTCGGCTTAATTGCTTTCTGCAATTCCTCAAGGCTTGCATCAGGGTCAACAAATGTTGTTGATATACCGTACTTTTCAAGTGTTACGCCAAGCAAGTTGAATGTACCGCCGTATACTGCCGCAGAGCATACGATATTATCGCCTGCACCTGCAATATTCATAACGGCAGACATTGTTGCCGCCTGACCTGATGATGTCATCATTGCACCGACACCGCCCTCAAGTGCGGCTATCTTCTTCTCTACTGCCGCAGATGTGGGGTTAGCAAGACGTGTATAGAAAAAGCCCGATTCTTCAAGGTCGAAAAGCTTTCCCATATAATCTGATGAATCATACTTAAAGGTTGTGCTTTGGCATATTGGCAGAACTCTCGGCTCGCCGTTCTGAGGTTTATACCCCTCCTGTACGCATAATGTTTCAATTTTCATTTTTATCATCCTCTCCCTCCTGCACTATCTCTGCAGGAATTTCATTTTCCTTTATTTCTGCCTTTGTCCGTGACAGATAGAATTGAACAAAAGTCATATTCATATACGGCGCAATAGCAAGAGTGCCGATATACGACAGTATCCCTATGCCCGTAATTCCCGTTATAATTGATACAAGCAATGCAAGTACGATAAAATACAGCTGTACAATAAAATATCTCCATCTGTAGCCAACCATGATTTCCTTCGTCTTCTTGAAAGCATCTCTTGTTTTTATATCAGGATTTTCTGCCACAATCATTGGAATCATTTCGTATCTGTAAACCTTAAAAACATACAAAACACTTGAGGCTATAGTCAATATAAATGACACTATCATCCATATGATGTACCTGTCTGAAAATGAATTAATTATCTCAATTGCTGTGGCGTCTACAGCAACCATGTACGCAGCACCTATGCTTCCTATCATTAACGGCAGACTGCATATTGCAATAATCATTCCCCAAAGAAAAGTATAAAGCCTTCGTACAAACATCGTCTTGAAAATCGAGCCATAGTGTTTTGAAAAGCCTAAAAATATTGTGTTTATGTTATATTTTTTGCCCTCCTGTGGCTCGCGGTCCAAATCCAATAATGAACCAACGTAACCAACTGTGAGTATATCTATCACAAATATTGAAAACAATGAAACTACAGCCATTGCTATTATGCTATAGAGTAATGCGAATATAACAGAAGTGCTTTCAACTGTATTAACTGTGTGCTCTAACAATAATATTTTTTCTATATCCGACAACTGTGGGAATTCACCGACAACATAGCTATACGCAATGAATGTAAGAAAACCTACTAAAACCACTGCTATATATGTAGGTATATAGCATATAAGCTGTCCCAATACTGTTTTTAAGTATGCACCGCGAAGCTTTTCTACAGCCATACGTCTTAAATCTTTTGATTTCATAGCTCTCACCTCTTTCAAATTAGATTATAACAGAAAAACAGAGATTTCTCAACCCTTTTTTGAGAAAATCTCTGTTTTTTTATCTATTTATCTTACAATAAGACTTTCACCTGTCATTTCAGCAGGTTTTTCTATACCCATCATATCAAGCATTGTGGGGCATAGATCGCATAGCTTACCATTTTTAAGCTTAACGTCGCCCTCACCTATCACTATCATAGGAACAGGGTTTGTTGTATGTGCAGTAAACATTTCCTTAGTTTCGGGGTCTACTAAACAGTCTGCGTTACCATGATCGGCAGTGATAATTGCCTTTCCGCCTTTTTCCAAAAGCTTATCAACCATTTTACCTACGCATGTATCAACTGTTTCAACTGCCTTTATAGCCGCCTCCATAACACCCGTATGACCAACCATATCAGGGTTTGCGTAGTTTAAGATGATTACATCATACTTCTCCTCGTCTATTGCCTTACATACTGCATCGCAAACCTCAGGTGCCGACATTTCAGGCTTCATATCAAATGTTGCAACATCGGGTGATTTTATCAATATTCTGTCTTCACCCTCGAACTGTCTTTCCTCACCGCCATTAAAGAAGAATGTAACGTGTGCATATTTCTGAGTTTCAGCAATCCTTAGCTGTGTCATACCAAGCTTTGAAATATATTCACCGAATGTCATTTGAAGCTGTTCGGGCGGATATGCAACCGTTACGTTTGGCATCTCTGCATCGTACTGTGCCATACATACGAAATTAAGCTTCATAAAGCCTTTCTTGCGTACAAATCCGTCAAACATCGGGTCAACAAACGTCCTTGTAATCTGCCTTGCACGGTCGGGACGGAAATTGAACATAATAACGCTGTCGCCGTCATTTACCATACCGTCCTTATCAATTACAGTCGGCACGATAAATTCATCTGTAACACCATCGGCATATGATGCTCTGATCGCCTCGACAGGGTCCGATGCTGTGTTGCCCTCACCCATCACTATAGCATTGTATGCCTTTTCTACTCTATCCCATGCATTATCTCTATCCATTGCATAGTATCTTCCGCTTATTGAGGCAACCTTGCCTGTGCCTATTCTTTCTATATCAGAAACAAGCTCTGACATAAAATCAATACCTGACGTCGGAGGAACATCACGACCGTCATGGAATGTATGGACATACACCTTTTCCAGACCAAGTCTGTGTGCCATTTCAAGCAAGCCTACAAGATGTTTCTGATGTGAGTGAACACCGCCGTCTGAAAGGAGTCCCATAAGGTGCAATGCCTTTCCGCTTTCCTTTGCCGACAGCATTGCATCTAAGAGTGCCTTATTCTCAAAGAATGTTCCGTCCTCTATATCCTTTGTTATTTTTACAAGCATCTGATAAACTACTCTGCCCGCACCGATGTTTGTATGACCAACCTCACTGTTACCCATCTGTCCGTCAGGAAGACCTACAGCAAGGCCACTCGCTAAAAGCTGTGAGTTTGGGTAGTTTTTAAAATATGAATCAAGATACGGCTTTTTTGCCTCATATATAGCATTGCCCTCAGTTTCAGAGCTCAATCCGTAACCATCCATTATTATTAAAGCAATAGGTTTCTTTGCCATTGTTTTTTTCCTTTCTTTATATTATAATGAATTATGTCATCGTATGCCATTACGACATAGCGATAAATAAGGGGTGCTTCATAAAAACACCCCCTTAAATTGACAACTTATTTCGCCGCCCCTGTTATTACAGCAAAATCTGCCGCAACAAGTGATGCACCGCCGATAAGACCTCCGTCAATGTTCGGCTTTGCCAACAAACCTGCGGCGTTCTTTGCGTTCATACTGCCGCCGTATTGGATTGTGATTTCCTTAGCTGTTGCATCATCATATAAATCTGCAAGCAATGCACGTATGCCGGCACATACCTCTTCTGCCTGATCATCAGTTGCAGTTTTGCCTGTGCCGATTGCCCAGATAGGCTCGTATGCAACGATTACCTTCTTAGCATCTGCTGCATCTATTCCTGCAAACGCTTTCTTTATCTGAATTGCTATCCAATCCATTGTGATGCCTGCTTCTCTCTGCTCAAGCGACTCACCACAGCATACGATTGGGATAAGACCCTTTGAAAGTGCCTTCTTAGCCTTTAGGTTTACAGTTTCGTCTGTTTCGTTGTTGTATTCACGTCTTTCGCTGTGACCCATTATAACGTACTTAACACCAAGGTCAACAAGCATATCAGCTGATACCTCGCCTGTAAATGCGCCCTTATCCTCAAAGTGCAGGTTTTCAGCACCGATTGATACGTGAGTACCCTCTGCCGCCTTTACAGCCTCTGAAAGACATACATACGGTGTACAGCATACAACCTCGCACTCTGCACCCTTTGTAGCCTCAACTACCTCTTTAATATAATCATAAGTTTCTGACGGAAGCTTGTTCATCTTCCAATTTCCTGCTATTACATATTTGCCCATTTTAATTCTCTCCTTTTACAGTGTATTGAATACCTTAATCCATTCTCTTTTTATGAATTCATGTCCCATTGGTGTGGGATGAACTCCATCACCAAGCCAATATGAAGGCTCAGCCTGATTTGTTAGTTCATCAAATTTCTCTTGCAATGGAATAAATGTTAAGTTGTATTTTTCAGCAATAGCCTTAGCCTTTTCCGCACGCTTTTCTGTTTCCGTACGGAATTGTGCATAATTTCCTTCAGTAGCACTTGCCGACAATACAAACGGCTCCATTATCATAATTTTGATATTTGGCAATGCTTCTTTAATCTCTTCAATCAACATTGAATAAATCTTAAAGAATTTGTCAGCATCAACACCGTTTTGCGCTCCGAACTCGTGCCATACATCATTAATCCCGATAAGAATACTCATAACATCAGGCTTAAGATTGATAATATCCCTTTTAATTCTGGCATATACATCAACTATACGGTTACCGCTTATACCTCTGTTAATAAATTCATATTCACCCGGATTTTCAAAGCCAAGAGCAGCCTTTACCAATGCAGGATAGCCTCCACCCAAATTATTGTTATCTTCGTAGCTTCGTCCTGCATCTGTTATGGAGTCGCCTTGAAATAATATTGTTTTCATTTGTCTTACCTCCCTATATATTATTTAAAAGCATCTATGCCCATATACTTACGGTGAGATGCGAAGTTTATTCTGTCAAAATAATTCGTAGAAACGAGCAGATTGCGTTTCTCGGCAAGCGAGGCTATACTTGTTGTATGCGAGTGAGCCGAGAAATGCGAGATGCGAAGTTTATACGGATTATTTATCTGTTAAAGCATCAATGCCCGGTAATACCTTGCCTTCCAGGAATTCCATTGAAGCGCCGCCGCCTGTTGAGATATGGCTCATCTTGTCGCCAAGACCTGCCTGGTTAACAGCCGCAACACTGTCACCGCCGCCGATAATTGTTGTTGCATCAAGATCAGCAAGAAGTGCGGCGATTTCGTTCGTACCCTTTGCGAAGTTGGGCATCTCGAACACGCCCATAGGTCCGTTCCAAACAACTGTTTTTGCATCTGCCAATACGCTCTTAAACAGCTCAATAGACTTCGGTCCGATGTCAAGACCCATCCAGCCGTCAGGAATATTGCCCTCAACAACCTTTGACGGTGCATCGTTATCAAATGCTTCTGTAACTACTGTATCTACAGGAAGTACAAGCTTATCGCCAGCCTCGTCAATCATCTTCTTAGCATAGTCAATAAAATCAGGCTCTAAGAGTGATGTGCCTGTTGTCTTGCCCTGTGCGGCAAAGAATGTATATGCCATACCGCCGCCGATTATAAGCTTGTCTACTTTCTTCAATAGGTTTTCAATAACTGAAATCTTTGATGATACCTTTGATCCGCCAAGAATTGCTACAAGCGGTCTTACAGGTGAGTTTACGGCATTACCAAGGAACTTGATTTCCTTTTCGATAAGGTAGCCTGCAACTGCGGGCTTAACTATAGCGCTTACACCCACGTTTGAGCAGTGAGCTCTGTGTGCTGTACCGAATGCATCGTTTACGAACAAGTCTGCCAATGATGCAAGCTCCTGTGAGAACTCATCAACATTCTTTGTTTCTTCTTTTCTGTAACGAGTGTTCTCCAAAAGAACGACATCGCCCTCTTTCATAGCCGCTACTGCCGCCTTTGCGTTCTCGCCTACTACGTTATCGTCAGCCGCAAATATTACTTCCTTACCAAGCTTTTCTGACAATCTCTTTGCAACAGGCGCAAGTGAAAGTGTCGGAACAGGCTCGCCCTTTGGCTTACCCATATGTGAGCAGAGAATAACCTTTGCACCGTTATCTACAAGATAGTTTATAGTCGGCAATGCACCTACTATTCTGTTCTCGTCTGTTATTTCCTGCTTATCATTAAGCGGAACGTTAAAATCACATCTTACAAGGACTCTCTTGCCCTTAACGTCAACGTCTTCTACAGTTAGTTTGTTGTACATAATTGTAATCTCCTTTTTCTTGCCTACTAAGGCATTTTAATATACATATATTTTATACCAAAATTCCCAATTTTTCAAGTGTTATTACAAATTTTGTTTACTTTTTTATATTTTTATCCCGAATGTCGTTAAATTTATATAAAATGCTCTATAATCCCACTATTCTTAACGCAAAAATCGCCGCAAAAATTCCTGCTAAATCGCCTAAAATCGCCGAGGGCACAGCACGTTTTACAGATTTAACGCGTGTCTTGGCAAAATAGACGGCAAGGCAGTAGAATGTTGTTTCCGTACTGCCGCATATAACCGATGCCATTCGTCCCGTCAGAGAGTCAGGTCCATATTCATTTAGTATCCCCGACAATACACCGATTGATCCGCTGCCCGATACGGGACGGATTAAAATCAGGGGCATAACACCCTTGGGTATTCCAAGCTTTTCCGAAAAGGGCTTTATTACATCTAAAAGCATATCCATTGCCCCCGATGCTTTTAGCATTGATGCTGCAACAAGCATTGCAACAAGAGGCGGGAATATATCTGCCAAAAGTTTCATTCCCTCCCCTGCCCCGTCTATAAAGTCAGTATATACCGTCTGTTTTCTTGAGAGTGCAACGATGATTATTATCATAATCAGTGCAGGTGTAATATATTGCATAAAAATCCCCCTCATGCTATCGTATGAGGGGTTTTTGGTTTATATTCTTTTTGCCTCTAAATAGAATCGTTTATCGTAAGCCTCGCCCATTGAGAATGTTTTTCTCGGCAATGCTCCGTCCTCGATTACTGTAGTAAACAAATCGTTTTTTTCCATTGCATCAAATACAAATCCTATTGTATTTTCGGACTTTGTAAGATTTCTCACAACGTCTTCACCATGAATATAGTCTATTTCACCGCTGTTTTCAGATAAGTAATCGTCCATAAATTTCTGGAACGTGCCCACCGCAAGATTAAGCGGCGCATCTGTTATATAGACTGTCTTTTCGATGCCTTGATACACAATTACTATCTTTTGACCCCCGTTATCGGTTTCGGAAATCTGGGGATAGTATTTATACATTGCATCAATAACTGATTTTGGCTCTACACCAAACACAACCCTGTGTATAGGCTCAAATTCAAGTGCATCATCATGCAAATTCTCAAGCTCTGCCAAGGCAAAACGTGCAGGATGATTTTGCTGTTGCTCCGCACTTAGTGTCTTTTTAATTTCCTCCCAACAAGCCTTTGCAGTGGCAAGCGAATGGTTTCCGTCACCTACGGCAATGGCAAGGACACTTTTTCCGTCAATGCCGTATTTTGCATGAAATTCTTCTTCACTTTCAAGCTTTTCTACCTTTGAAAGAACATCTTTTTTTGCATCATCATCCAATAACCAACCCTTGAGATGTCCTCCGCCCTGCATAAGCTCAAAGTCGTATACTACCTCAAAGCTGTCCTTTATTTCGGATAACGGCTCAATTATCTCTTTTTCTCTGTCATCTGCAAGCATAAGGATATGCGGTAATTCGAGCGGTGCATTTTTGCGTATTCTCTGACGTGGCGGAATACGCGAAATAATCGTACCCTCTGTTGCACGTACAAGCGACTGTGAGCCTACAGAATAGTCATAGGCTTCAAGATCGATTACACCGACGATGCCCCGACGGACTTTTCCGTTTTTCTGTGTACGCTCAACGTAAATCAAGCTATCAGAATACTCCTTAAATATTCCGTCATTAAGATACTGCTCCATTGTTCGGTTTATATTCTCTATCCTTTTATCCCCATCAGGCTCGTTAAGATATGCTTCAGGGTATATAATATTAAGAGTGCTTGGACTGCCCTTTGCTATTTTTTCTGCCTTTTCCCAATACTCTGGCTCTGATGAATATTGGTCACACGCCACTACGCTCCATTTTGAAAAGTCCACATTCTTTGGCAATAAAATGTCTGCCGATTTAAAAATACTCATAATCAAGCTCCTTTACACTGTAATGTCCGCAAAAATACAATTTGTAGCTTTCTTCAAGCCATCAGGTGACATCAATAATGTAACACCGCACTGACCGCCTGAAACTGCAATTTCTTCATAGTTTTCTGCAGTATTTCCCACGTATGTCATATACTGCTTTTTCATACCGATAGGCGATACTCCGCCTCTGATATAGCCTGTTAATGATAGCAGGTCCTTTACGTGTATCATTTCTACTTTTTTGTTCCCCGATACCTTTGCAAGTTTTTTTAAGTCAACCTCACATTTGACGGGAATACACGCTACTATTACACCTGTTTTGTCACCCTTTGCGACAAGTGTTTTAAACGAAATATCAGGCGATATTCCCGTAAGCTCCGCTATCTTTTCGCCGAATGCATCGCCCACCTCATCAGCTGTGTATTCTATTGTCTTAAACTCTATCTTTGATGCTTTTAACAAACGCATTGCATTTGTTACTACAGCCTTATTTTTTGCCATTATTTTTCCTTTCTTTAAGCGGTAATGGGGTGTGCCGCCGCACGCCGCCTATCCATAAATTTCAGCAGCAATAGGTGATATACCCCATTGCCGCATATTGACAAATAAATGATACTGAAAAAATCATTTTAACTCCACTACCGTTACGCCATCTTCTCCTTCACCAAATATACCGGGACGGAAAGACGTAACGTATCTATGCTTTCTCAGCATATCACGAATATGCTTTTTTAAGACTCCCGTACCCTTGCCATGTACTATGCGTACAGGTGAAATCCCTGCCAAATAGCAATCGTCAATAAATTTTTCAGTATTTGCCCATGCTTCTTCAGGGTACTGACCTCGTACATCAAGCTCTGTTGTTGCAGTTTTCGTTTTTGACTCAAAGCTCCGCACAGTCGGGACGTACTGCATAACCGCCGCTTTTTCCTCCTCTGACTTGTCAATTCTGCGGAGATTTGTTATATGCACGTCCATCTTGATTATGCCTGCCTCAACCCTTACGTTACCTGATTTGTCGGGTGCTTTAATAACTACAGCCTCCTGGTCAAGATCGATTATCTTGACACTCTCGCCCGCTTTTAAATTCTTCGGCGGGTCAACAAAACGTTCCTTCGGCTTTGATGCACGTTTCATTTTCTCGTCAATGCTTTCTTCACGTTTTTTAAGAGTGTCACGGACCTTCTGCTTTTTGTCCTCTATGTTTCCTGCCTTGACACCCTTTTGACGCATTTTCTCAAGGTCACGGATTATATCGTTCGCCTCACTCTTTGCATCCATTACGATTATTTTAGCCTCACGATGTGCCTCTTCGAGTATACGTGATTTATTCGCCTTAAGCTTTTCACGTTCCTTTTCTACCTCTTTGCGTAAATCCTTGATTTCACGCTTCATACGTGCGTTTTCCTCAGCATCACGTGCAGCCTTAACACGTGAACGCTCAAGGTCGCCTATAACGTCCTCGAAGCGTATATCCTCATCTGAGAGCACCATATTTGCACGATCTATGATAGACTCATTTAATCCCAATCTGCGTGAGATTGCAAAGGCATTGGATTTGCCTGGTATACCTATCAGGAGCTTATACGTAGGCTGTAACGTCTTTACGTCAAACTCGCATGATGCATTTTCTACACCATCAGTTGTAAGTGCAAATATTTTAAGCTCGATGTAATGTGTTGTTGCAAGAGTTTTTACACCTTTGCTACGCAAATGCTCCAATATTGCAACTGCCAATGCCGCACCCTCTGTCGGGTCCGTTCCTGCACCAAGCTCATCAAAGAGAGCAAGTGTATTGTTATCAACATTTTTCAGTATCTTTACAATGTTTACCATATGCGATGAAAAAGTCGATAAGCTTTGTTCTATAGACTGCTCATCGCCAATATCTGCATAAATCTTTGAAAATACTGCCGCATCCGAATTATCCCCTGCTGTTATATGCAAGCCTGTCGATGCCATAACCGACAACAACCCCACAGTTTTTAACGTTACCGTCTTACCGCCTGTGTTAGGACCCGTTACAACGAGTGTGTCGGTATCTTTTCCGAACGATATATCGTTTGATACAACCTTGTCACGATCAATAAGCGGATGACGTGCTTTTTTATAGTTTATTATGCCTTTATCATTTAAAACAGGCTCACGTGCATCCATATCAAGTGCAAGCTTGCCCTTTGCAAATATAAAGTCCAGCTCAAACAACGTCATTACATCAACAAATATCTCGTGTGAGTTTTCCGTCACCTCGACACTCAATGTTGACAGTATTTTCTCAATTTCCTGCTGTTCCTTGTTCTTTAAATCTCTGATTTCGTTATTTGAATTAACTACCGTCATAGGCTCGATAAACAGAGTCTGACCTGTGGCTGACGTATCGTGGACTATGCCCTGCACCTCGGATTTATACTCTGCACGTACAGGAATAACGTATCTGTCCGAACGCATTGTAACTATCGGGTCCTGCAAGAACTTTTTATAGTGCTGGCTGTGTATCATAGAATTCAATGTTTCTTTGATTTTGCCGTTCAAATTCTTCATTCTTCGGCGTATCGCACTAAGCTCAGATGATGCGTCATCCGCTATTTCCGTTTCCGATACTATACAGGAATTTATCCTGTCCTCTAACGCTTTTGCAGTAAGCAGTTTGTCGCGCAAGGCGGCAAGCATTTCACATTCCTCTGAAATTTCGCCCAAATACGATTTTGTACGTCTTGCAACGTACAACACTTTTGCGATTTCCAACAGCTCACGTGGTGACAACACACCGCCCTGTTCAGCGCGCTTTACGCTGTTTCGCATATCCGAAACAGAGAGGCTTACGGGCATATTACCAAGCTTTAGCAAAGTCGAGGAGCTTTCTGTTGTTTCTCTCTGCCTCTCCTTTGCCTCGTTAATGTCTGATGTTGGTTCAAGCTTATATATTCTCTTTTTTACCTGTTCAGAGTCCGTATATTCCTGAAGCTTGTCAAGAATTTTATCGAACTCCAATATTTTTAATACCTTCTTCATTTAGCTTATCCTATCTGAAATTCAGTTCCAATTCCCCAAGTGCATCTGTGTAGCTTGTCAGTCTTTCTATTATTCTCTCACGTTTTGCACCTGTTGCAGGGGTTGGCTGATAGTTATTATATCCGTCTGCACTCGATATTCGGCAGGGGATTATTTCAATGTTATCATCATCTTGCAGTTTGTTATCTTTTATTGTAAAGGTCTGGCGGAAAATCGCCGTATCCATATCAGACGGTGCATTATTACCGCCAAATGAGAAATTACCTAAGCTGTAACAGATATATCTACCCTTGTATTTCTCAAATCCTTCAAGGACATGGGGATGTGTGCCTATTACGAGGTCTGCACCCAAGTCTATTGCCTTATGTGCCACCTCTATCTGCTCATCGGTTGGTGCTGTGGCTTTTTCTATACCCCAATGAATTGACAGAATTATAATTTCCGCACCATTATCTTCTGCTTTTTCTATTGCAGCTTCAAGTTCTGTACGCATAACATCATTTAAGTAATTTATGCCCACAAGGCCTACTTTTATTCCGTTGATTTCACTTATTGTAACATCATCTTTGCCTCGGCAATGGAGTATTCCCGCATCATCAAGGTATTTTTTTGTGTCCTCCAATGACACCTCGCCATAGTCCATACTATGGTTATTTGCAAGGTTTGCCGCCTCAACACTTGAGCCTGATAATGCCTTTACATACTCGGGATCACCACGAAATGCAAACTGCTTTATCTCACGTTGACCTCTATCGGATAGTGTTCCCTCAAAGTTTACTATTGTAAGGTCATCTTCGCCAAAAATCCCACGGACATTGTCAAAAAACCAATCTGTTCCGTATTTTTGGGCATAACCAACAAACCCAAGCTCACGGCTTGCGTTTGCATCAGTTGCAAAGGTGCAATCACCAACTGCTGTTACCGCCAATGTACGCACAGGTGCTTCGGTTGCCACAGCTCCATTCGCAATATTTTCATTTTCGGGTGATTTTGCGTTCTTTGTGCCGACTATGCTTATACCTATAAGCACAAGGGCAACAAGTGCGAGAAATTTTTGACCTTTCAATTATATCACCTATCTGACATTTTCTTCATTAGTTCATAAATTTTCAGCAATGCATCTGTCTTTGCCATTTTTAATAGGTTTTCCGACATTGCATCAAGCTTTTTCGTATCTTCAAGCATTGAAACAATTTTACTGTACAGCTTATCTGCTGTCAGTTCGTCCTCTGTTATAACCTCTGCCGCACCATTTTTCTCAAACTCACGTGCATTCTGTTCCTGATGGTTACGGACAACGTTCGGTGACGGAATTAAAATTGATGGTTTGCCAAGTGCCGCAATTTCTGACACTGTTATTGCACCTGAACGTGCTATTACCACATCTGATGCCGCCATAACCTCCGCCATATTATCAATATACGGTACTACGTCTATGTCGGGGCTGTCTATACCAAGCTTATCTACTTCTTCCTTTACCGCCTTATAGTTTCTGTCGCCTGTACCGAATAAAAGCTTAATACCGCCTTTTTTTGCAAGCTTTGGGATTAGATCAATCATTGTGTCGTTTATTTTCTGTGCGCCAAGGCTTCCGCCGAATACTAAAACAAACGGCTTATCAATACCAAGCTTTTTACGTGACTTTTCCTTATCTGCATTCAAAAGTTCTGTACGTATGGGATTGCCCGTTACTACGCATTTTTCCTTTTCATTCATAAGGTTTACCGTTTCGTCAAAGCTTACGGCTAAGTATTTAACATACTTTTCTGAGCCTTTTACGGTAAGTCCCGGGTATACGTTCTGCTCATGAATAAGCGATGGTACTCCTGCCTTTGCCGCCGCCATTATTACAGGGCCGCTCACATATCCGCCCGTACATACAACGCAATCGGGTTTAAATTCTTTTATTATATTTTTACAATCTTTCTTTGATTTAAAAAGCTTTTTGAGAACAGAAATATTTTTTAACATATTTTTTCTGTCAAAGCCTGCAATATCAATATATTTTATATCATAGCCTGCCTTTGGCACAAGCTTGCTTTCAAGACCTCGCATTGTGCCTACAAAGAGTGCTTGAAAATTTTCGTCCTGTGATGCGGCATAATCGGCTATGGAAATAGCAGGGTTAATATGTCCGCCTGTGCCTCCGCCTGCAAATAATACCTTCATAGTTAAATCCTTTCTGTTATTTCACTGATCTTCTTGATACGTTTAGGAGAATTCCCATCTCAAAGAGAAGTGTCATAATTGATGTACCGCCGTAGCTAAAGAATGGCAGTGACACACCTGTGTTAGGTATAAGTGATGTTGCAACACCCATATTCAGGACCGTCTGTATGCCAAGCTGAGATGCTATTCCGACACACACAAGTGACGACCATATATCAGGTGCCTTCATAGCAACAACCATTGCCTGCATAAATAATGCCGCAAAAAGCAACACGATAATTGTTGCACCTACAAAGCCAAGCTCTTCACATACTATCGAGAAGATAAAATCATTGTACGGCTCAGGCAGATTAGAATATTTCTGCACACTCTCGCCAAGTCCCAGGCCGAATACCCTGCCCGAGCCTATGGCGTATATACTCTGCGAAATCTGATAGCCTGTGTTTTGTGCATCAGCAAACGGGTCAAACAATGACGTTACACGTGCCATTCGCACTTCATCAAACTGCAAGTATATAAACACAACTACGCCCATTGCAAGAACGCCTAAAATCAATGGTTTAATCGGTGTTCCGCCTGCTATCA
>CADBPJ010000171.1 GCA_902796445.1 uncultured Ruminococcus sp.
AAGTCACTTTCTGTCAAATTAATATCAAATTTTATTTTATCATTTTGTAAATAATAGTCTAACGTTTTTTTCACAGTAATCGTATTTTCATTAATTTCCTTTAGCATAAAATGCTCATAACCCTCTTTTTGGGCGGCATTTTCCGAAAAAGTAACTTTATAAATTTCCTTTGAGATTGGATTACCATCTACATCGTAGAGTGAAACTCCGTCAGTTGTCAAAACTGCAAATTCACCGTCATCAAGCAGATATACATCCTTTGTTTCTGAGAGTATTGCAGGAATATCCGATGCAATATAATTTTCACCCTCGCCAAGTCCGACAATTAACGGGCTCTGCTTTCTTACAGCTACAAGCTTATCAGGCTCCTCCGTACATATTACACCCAATGCAAAGCTGCCGTCAAGATGCGATACTGCTGACTTTACTGCGCTAAACAAGTCGCCCTCATAATACATATCCACAAGATGAGGTACTACCTCTGTGTCTGTTTCTGAGCGGAAGGTATAACCCTTGCTCTTTAGCATTTCACGTAATTCTTCAAAGTTTTCAATTATACCATTATGTACAACCGCAATTTTTCCGTCCATTGATGCATGCGGGTGGGAATTTCTCTCGCTTGGTGCACCATGTGTTGCCCATCTGGTATGGCCTATGCCGAGCTTTCCTTCTACAGGGTCAGCCTCAAGCTTTTCGCTAAGGTTTAGAAGTCTGCCCTTTTCCTTTGATATTTTAATATTTTCACCGTTATAGACAGCTATCCCTGCCGAGTCATATCCTCTGTACTCAAGCTTCGTAAGCCCGTCTATCAATATTTCCGTTGCGTTTCTGGTTCCGATATATCCAACTATTCCGCACATATTAACAAATCCTTTCAAATATAAATATAGCACAAAAACCGTAGGGCAAAAATTTTTCCCTATGGTTTATTTATAATATAATACTATAGCATATATGAATTCTTTGTTCGCAGATTACTCTGCGGTTTTAAAATCCAATTGTCGATGGTGCTTATCCACCGTGAGGCATCCGCCGAATTTTCGATACTCCTCATCCTCGTCAACCGATTCACTCAGTGCGGTTCTGGCGCTTTATATAAATAATCAGGTGCTTCAAATTTATTATCCTCCCTTATGCAATATAGTGAGTGACACTGCCTGATTACATACAGTATACCACAATTTATTGGGTTAGTCAATAGTATTTTATATACAAAAAACTTGCAGGTGTTGAATTGTCAAACATATGTTATACTCATTGTGACAACAATCTTTCTTTTGTGGATTTGTTTTTTTTTGGCGAAACTATTATACCACAATTTCTGCTTGTTGTCATTTTTTAATGTAACATATATATTTTAACACTACAATGAAGAATAAAAAAGAACTGACAGGCAGTTAAACCTATCAGTCTTAACTTTATCTATATATGTATATCCCCGACAAGCTTTTCACAAGGTGGAGGATTTTTAACGGATTATCTCTTATTATATCAATCAGTTTTTTGATTATTATCAAGATGTGAAGATTTTAATTTTGCTATATCCTTATATTCTTTTTTGTATAAACAATTTTATATATTATTTCATCAATAGTGATTGCCTGTATTGTTCTGCTTCAGGAACATCTATCCATTCAACTGTTTTATCAAAATTCTTTCTAACTTCTTCCTTTATTTCGTCTAAAGACACCGCAAAAAACTCACGTCTGGAATTGATTTTGTTTATTTTTTGGTTTTCAAAAGCACTATGCAGTTTTGCTTCTAACCCTGGAGCATCTTCTGAAAAAATCAAAGCATGAACATCAAAGTTAAAAGGAACTGATGCATCCCCAAGCTCGTCGACACGTTCCTGAGGATTCAGTCTTCTTGTCATACCAATCTTGTACACATTTTCACCAAATGCACCTATATTACTAATTATGTAAACATATCCAGCTTTTTTGTTTGCCTCACGATAATCCACATCTTCTATTGCCTTAGCTGTATCATTAATTTGACTTTCTAATTGTTTCTTTTTTTCTAACAAATCTTCGGTTTCGCCATTTTTTTCAATTTGTTCTAATATAGTATTAAGAGCATTTTTATAATGAGTCTGCTCCTTTTGCAACCTCTTTCTTGCTTCCTCTATCTCTTTTAATACTATTGCTTCTTCTCTTTTTTGTGCTTTTAATTCTTTTTGTAGTTCTTTCTCTGCCTGTTTTTTCTCGCTAAAATCCAAAGCTAATTTTACTTCTTCGATTTTTAATTTTATATATTCAGGTGTTATTGCAATGGACATTGTTTTTCCGAGTTTAGAAATTTGTTCACTAATTTTATTTATTCTATCAATTGATTTATCAAGATTAGATACCTTAACATTTGAAACAATATCATCGCATTCAACATTAAAAGCACGTAATAAAAGTTTTTTATTATCTCTTACCATCGCTTTACCCTGCGACAAACTTCCGTTTACAGTCCATGTAGTGCTTCCGACGGCTGCTTTGTCATTTTTCACTAATAATTTTTGTCTTTCTCTAAGGTCTTTCAGCCTGTCTTTGTATAAATCAGAATTGGCAAATTCAAATGTCGGCTTATATAATCCGTATTCCTGTGCGTTTATATCCACTTCAAAAATAGATATTTGTTTTCTTTTTTCCTTTATTACATGATTTAATGCAGAAATAGTGTTGTTTAATTGTTCAATAACACGGTTATTATCCTCAATGTGTTTTTCTATAGCTAAAGACTGATTTTTCAAATCGTCAATTTGTGCGTTAAGTTCTTCTATATTTCTGTGTTCAGGTAAAATAAGTGCTTTTAGTCTTTCAACTTCTTTTACAAGGTTTTCATTTTCACTCTGCAACAGTTTCTCTTTTTTTGATAATCCAAAAAGTCCCATAATGTAATTCTCCTGTTTCGCTTTATCTTTTTTCATTCGTGAAAAATAATGGTGAAGCTGACTAGAATCGAACTCGTGTCCAAAAACAAATCCACAGTCGAAACCATTGCAACCCCATATATTTTATATTATTATATCATAATTATAATCAAAATTCAACAAAAAAGTAATAACATAGCTTTGCTTATTTTTTATATACAAAAAGCTTGCAGGCTTATCGACAGTCGATAAGCCTACAAGCTTTTTTGTTTTACAAATTATTTATTTGCAAGATATTCGTTGATTTTATCAACAAGAGGCTGTGTTTCCATACCATGTACAGCACATGCCTCCTCTATAGATTCTGCCTGTGATGCGGGACAGCCTACGCAGTGCATTCCTGATTCCATCAGTACCTCTGCTATTCCCATATCTATCATAAGTGCCTCGCCTATTAGTGTGTCCTTTGTTACCTTTGCCATTTTATTTATCTTCCTTTCATTTAAAACATTCTTCAAATTCTTCGCCTGAAATTGTTTCTTTTTCAAGCAATAGCTGTGTCACTTTTTCTAAAGCTTCACGATTATCTCTTATAAGCTTTTCAGTTTCAGCATATTGTTTCATAATTATTCGCTTAACCTCAGCATCTATTTCTGATGCCGTAGCTTCGGAGTATGCCTTTGTATGACCATAGTCACGGCCCAAGAATACCTCTCCGCCGTCATCGTATGAAATCGGACCTATGCAATCGCTCATACCATATTTCAATACCATATCACGTGCAACGGCCGTAGCACGCTGTATATCGCTTGATGCACCTGTTGATATATCATCGAGTGCAACCGCTTCTGCAACTCTTCCGCCAAGCATTACTATTATTTTGCTCAACATTTCATTTTTTGATGCGTACATTCTGTTGTCCGACTCGGGCTGATACATTGTAAATCCGCCTGCACGGCCTCTGGGGATAATAGACACCGTTGTAACGCTCTGTGTATCGTCAACAAACTTTGCCGCAATGGCATGACCTGCCTCGTGGTATGCTGTAAGCTTCTTTTCCTCATCAGACATAACACGTGAGCGTTTTTCACTGCCCATCATTATTTTCAGGTTTGCCGACTCTATGTCACTGCCTGTTATTTCTTCCCTGTCGTTCTTTGCCGCAATTATTGCCGCCTCATTAAGCAGGTTTGACAGGTCTGCACCCGAATAGCCTGTAGTAAGCTTTGCAATCTTTTTAAGGTCTACATCATCTGCTAAAGGTTTGTTTCTTGCATGGACCTTAAGCACCTCTTCTCTGCCCTTAATGTCAGGGTAATCCACGACAATCTGTCTGTCAAATCGTCCCGGGCGAAGCAACGCTTTATCAAGTATATCAGGTCGGTTTGTTGCGGCAATGATTATCACTCCGTCATTTTCTGCAAATCCGTCCATTTCAACAAGGAGCTGGTTCAATGTCTGTTCACGCTCGTCATGGCCGCCGCCCATTCCTGCACCACGTTTTCTGCCCACTGCATCTATTTCATCTATAAATGCAATACACGGCTTTGCACGCTTTGCCTGTTCAAAGAGGTCACGGACACGTGATGCACCGACACCCACATAAAGCTCAACAAAGTCCGAACCGCTGACACTGAAAAACGGAACACCTGCCTCACCTGCAACTGCCTTTGCAAGCAGTGTCTTACCATTACCCGGTGAGCCTACAAGAAGTATTCCTCTCGGTATTTTAGCACCAAGCCTTGAATACTTTTCAGGATTTTTCAGGAAATCTACGACCTCCTGAAGCTCTGCTTTTTCCTCATCCGCACCTGCTACACTGTCAAAATCAACGTCTATCTTGTCACCTGCAAGCTTTGCACGGCTCTTTGTAAAACCACCACCGCCGCTACGTTTATTAAGTGTTGCAAACAACACAAATATCAATATTACAAAAAAGATGATTTCAAATGAGCCTGCTATAGAAAAACGAGGCTGGTTATATGTCAGCTTAAGACTGCCAAGCTCCTCCTGTTCAAGCAGTTCTTCGCCTATATCCTTGTGTAACTGTTCACTGCTCGGGATTTCTGCCACACATTCAGACACTGCACCGTTTGTGTTGTCCTCCCTTTTAATTTTTGCAGTTTTACCTGAAATTTCGATTTCCGATACCTGTTCTGTTTTTATTATATATATAAGCTCGGAATACGAAATTTCTTCAGGTTTATCCTTACTGCTGTTATAGAAGGCAATTACAGACAAGCCTACTGCCACGACAATTAACCAGGCACCTATATTTTTAAATATTTTTTTCATCTATCCACCTCTTTGCATTGATTTTCTCTAACAGAAATGACAATATCATTGCCTGTAAATCTCTCATCTCGTCTGTAGCCGATTACCCATGCGATTTCATCGCCTATGCGGACTATACCTATTCTATCCCTCTTGCCCCTCGGAATTTTGTTGTCTATCATAAACGATTTAAGCGATTTTGTTCCGCTCATACCCTTGGGCACAAACTTGTCGCTCTCTCGTCTGTTTGTAATTGTTATCTCTGAAATGCCGTCAGGCAACCTGAATTTTTCGCCTTTAGCACAGGGGCATACATTTTCTACAGTTACGGTACAGTCAAGCTCGCGGATATACACACTATCTCCAACCTTAACAGTGTATGAAAAATCACAAATCTGCTCCTGTTTTTCTTCTATTATAAGCATACCGTATTCAATACGTGCATATACATTCTTAATGACGGGAACTGTTAAGCCTGTACTGCCTTTTTTTGCAATCTCATAAATTCTCTCTGTTACAGCGGAGGATACGTCAGTTATTCCGCAAGTCTTATCAATCATATGGCGGATTATCCGCCTTGATATTGCTTTATGGAGTGAGAGTATCCCCGTCACCGATACTGAATTGTCACATACAAGCTTTTCGTACTGCTCCTTGGCAACCTTTTCAAGATAATCCTCATCATCTCGTATTATATGCGAGTTCTTAGATACTGTATCAACAAAATTAGAATTAAATTCCCTTTCAATTTCTGGAATGAGAATGTTTCGGATTTTGTTTCTGGTATATACAGTGTCAAGATTTGTCATATCCGTTACGTATTGCAGTTTGTTTTCACTGCAATATCGCTCTATCTCATCGCGTGTAATATCAATAAGCGGGCGAATATATCGTGCACGTTTGGGCGGTATTCCCGAAAGTCCGCCGATACCGCTCCCACGAATGAAATTCATAACAACAGTTTCAGCATTGTCATTCTTATGGTGTGCTGTAGCGGTGTAATCTATGTTAAATTCTCTCATAATCCCATCAAAAAATTCATATCGAACTTTTCTGCCTGCCATTTCCTCGCTTACACCCAAATCCTTTGCAATTCGCTTGACATCTGCGCTTTTCACAAAGCATCTGATGCCCATTCTATCGCATAACGCAACCGAAAACTTTTCATCGTTTACCGCCGCATCACCACGCAAATTATGGTTTACGTGTGCAGCATATACCAAAAAGCCATGCTCACGCGACAACCTATGCATAATATGCAGAAGTGCCACACTGTCCGCACCCCCTGAGAGTGCCACAAGCACCGACGCTTTTGGGAGCATATCGTAAGCTGTTATTGTCCTTTTTACTTTCTCAATCATAGGTTTTACTGTTCTTCCACCTTGAATTCTATGTTATGGAACTTTGTGTATTCGCCCCTGAAGCCGAGCGGGAAGGTGTCAATATCACCGCTTCTGTTCTTGGCTATAATACACTCTGCAAGATCCTTTTCTTCGGGATTTTTACTGTAGTAATAATTCCTGAACAAAAACATAACCATATCCGCATCCTGTTCAATAGCACCCGATTCACGCAAGTCCGAAAGGATAGGTCGTTTGCCCTTCTGGCTCTCACTTTCTCGCTTTAACTGCGAGAGTGCAACAACAGGCACATCAAGCTCCTTTGCCAAAACCTTTAAAGAACGAGAAATTTCTGATATTTCCTGCTGACGGTTATCGCTTCTTCCGCTGCCCTGCATCAACTGCAAATAGTCGATTACTATCATATCAAGACCTTTTGTCTGCTTTAATCGTCTGCATTTTGCTCTGATTTGAGATACGGTAATAGACGGAGAATCATCAATATATATAGGTGATTTTGCTATAGTATCTGCAACATCACATATTTTTTCCCAATCGTCAGGCTCCATTGTACCTGTACGTATGCGTCCGTTATTTACAAGTGCCTGAGAGCAAAGTATTCTGTTTACTATCTGCTCACGAGGCATCTCAAGGTTAAATATAGCAACAGTCTTACCAAGGGCTATACTCATATACTCCGCAATATTTACCGCAAATGCTGACTTACCCATACCCGGACGGCCTGCTATAATTATAAGCTCACCTGCGTGAAATCCGCCTGTACGCTTGTTTAGCTCATCAAAGCCTGTTGATAAACCCGTAATACCGCCCTTATTCTCGGCATTGCGTGCCATTTGGTCATATGCAGATTGCAAAACATCACTTATGTGGATAATATCCTTCTGCTCATTTGACGATGAAACGTCAAATATCATCTGCTCAGAGCTTTCAATAACCTGTGACAGGCTCTTGCCCTCGCCCTGTGCCATTTCCGAGATTTTTTCGGCCTTGCGTATCAGTGTACGCAATATGGATTTTTCACGGATTATATCCGAATAGTATTTTACATGCTGGGTAGTAGGCACACTTGTAGCCAAACGCTTAAGATATTCTATTCCTCCTACCGCATCAAGCTTATTGTTTAATTTGAGCTGTTCTGTTATTGTAACAAAATCTATGGGAGAATTTGTATTGAACAAATCCATTACAGCCTCAAATATGAACTTGTTGGCAGAGAAATAGAAATCTTCCGGGCTAAGTATTTGTGCCGCCTCGCCCACACTTTCGCTGTCGGTTAAGGCACTGCCTAAAACTGCCTGCTCTGCCTCCATATTGAACGGCAAATCACGTTCTGATACGGGTTGTGTATCAAATCCGCCATCAAAGAGGCTGTTTTCATTCTCTTCCATTATTTGAATTTCCTTTTCTTTTGAGTATTACTGCTGTTCAACCTGAACTCTTAGTGTTCCTACCACACCCGTGTATAATTTTACCTTAACCTCGGTTGTACCTAACACTTTTATTCCCTCGGGTAATACAAACTTCTTCTTGTCAAGCTTAATGTGATGTTGCTCTGTCAATGCATCTGCAACGTCCTTTGACGTTATTGAGCCAAAAAGCTTCCCGTTGTCACCTGCCTTCGCCTTTAATGTGACAACTATCTCTTTCATTTTCTCGGCTATATTTTCTGCCTCTTTAGTATCTGTCTTAATCTTGTATTCAACAGACTCCTGCTTGCCCTTTAAATCGTTTAAATTTGATTTTGTGGCCTCAACGGCATATCCTTTCTGTATAAGAAAGTTACGTCCGTAACCGTCAGATACTTTTATGACCTGACCTTTCTTTCCCTGACCCTTTACGTCTTGTGTTAAAATAACCTGCATTTTATATCATTTCCTTTCATTGCGTGTTTGTGACACATATTTAGCTATGGCATCACTAACTATTTCCATACCCTCATCTATTGTAGTGTCCATCAAGGTCGCACCCGCAACCGTCATATGTCCGCCGCCGCCAATGCTCTCCATTATAAGCTGAACATTTATCGTGCCAAGAGATCTCGAGCTTACGCCGATGCCTCCGCTTACAGGGAATACAACAACTGATGCCTTTACATTCCGCAAATTAAGCATCTCGTCTGCTGCCTGTGATGCTATTGTTCTGATGTCACCGTCTGTCTGCTCTGTTTTTGACACAGCAAACTCATTATATATAAATTTACTGTTTGCCACAATCTCCGACTTTTTCACATAATCATCAAGGTTACTGCCGAACATTCTGCGTACCGCAACCGTATCAAGCCCCATACGTCTTAAAAACGATGCCGCCTCAAATGTACGCACACCTGTTTTTAACATAAAGTTCTTTGTATCCATCAAAATGCCTGTATACAGGCACTGTGCCTCAATTTTGTTTATCTTTTTGCCTATATCCATATATTCCAAAAGCTCTGTTACCATCTCACAGGTTGAAGATGCATACGGCTCGTGATAAATAAGCGAACAATTTGAAATGTATTCCGTAGAACGTCTATGGTGGTCAATCACGACTATTTTTTTCACCTTTTCAAGCAATTTCGGATATGGGAGCATTGAGGGACGGTGCGTATCAAACACCATAAGCAGACTATCCTTGGTAATATGCTCCATTGCCTCAATTTCATTTATGAACATTCCCTCATATTCAGGTATATCCTTTACATCGTTATACATAGTATCAATGGCAGGTGATACTTTTTCATGGATAATAAATGGATTTTTGCCCATCTCACGTATTGCACGCGACATTCCTATTGATGCACCGAAGCAGTCATAATCAGCACCCTTATGCCCCATCAATATTACATTGTCGGTGTTCTTTATAATATCCGATAAAGCCGTCGCAACGGAACGCACCTTTACTCTTGTGGAACGTTCGTATTCAACATTTCGTCCGCCATAGAACTTAAAATCATTATCGCTCTTAACACAAACCTGACCGCCGCCTCGGCCTAATGCTAAATCAAGTGCGTGTCTTGCACTTATTTCATTCTCGCCTATGTTCCCACCTGTGCCGATGCCGATACTTATTGATACGGGGAATTTCACGTCTTCGGCAATTTTTAACACATCGTCTATTACAGAGAAATTATCGTCAATGCATTTTTTCATGTTCTGATGCTCAAACGCAACAAAGTATTTATCACGATCAAGCTTTTTCAACACTCCGTTAACAGACTTTGCCCAATTAAATATCACAGAACGAATTCTTGATGCTGCAGTATCTGCCACATCGTCATCGACCTTTTGCATAAATTCGTCAAAATTGTCCACGTTTATTGTCGCAATATCCACACGCTCATTCTCGTATTTGCGCACAAAATTACATTCGCGTGTAATATCCTTTATATAAAAGAAAATAGAGTAATGGTTTCCATTCTGATCAGGCTTTACCCTGTCTTTCATTATTCGCCAATTAATAGAATAAATGTTTTCATCTATAACCTCAATAACCTGCTTTCCGTCAGGGAATTTTAAAATGTCCGACCATTTGAGTGAGGTTATACATTCTTCAATACTCTCGTCTGTAAGCTTCTTGTTTCCGAAAATATTCTGGAACTGATTGTTATACCAACGTATAACACCATCCACCGAGCATACTGCCATAGGCATAGGCACACTTGTTATAATATTTTCGGTCAGTCCCACATCATCACCTGCGATGTGATGCAAAAACTTTACAATATCTCTTTTTCTGGTACTTGCAATGTATATAACGTAACCAAGCACGCCAATCGCAAGTCCACCGCCTGCGATTGCCGATACCTTATTATCATAG
This sequence comes from uncultured Ruminococcus sp., assembly GCA_902796445.1. GTDB lineage: Bacteria > Bacillota > Clostridia > UBA1381 > UBA1381 > Ornithomonoglobus. Next base: position 10,291 of record CADBPJ010000171.1, read on the forward strand.
AGTACCATTGCCACAGCACTTATTATCATCAATACCGACACTGTAATTGCCGCAATGAAATATTTACGTGTGACATTTATATACGTCTTTTTCATATTCTTCTCCGCTGTCCGTACCGTAACGGACTTTTGTTATCTTTTCTTTATGTATTTACATAAATCCGACATATCCGAAAATTCAAGCTCCAGATGATGCGAATTTTCTTCTGCCATTGTTAAGAGGTCGCATATTCTTGCATCTAAGGAGCTATAGCTTATCCCAAGATGACGTGCCAGAATGTAATCCATAGCGATTATTGTGGCAACAGAGCTTTCCACACTTCCGTAATCGGACAGCTCGTCATAATCTGCAAGATGCTTGTACAAGTCCGCAACCTCAGACAATATATCAGACTTAATCTCTTCAATGGCCTTCAAATTATTTGCAATGTTCATGTAATCTCAAACTCCTTTCATTTTGTAAATGATGAAATTTCAGATACACCCCTACAGTATTTTATCACACAAGCAACATAATGTCAATAATTAGATTTTGAAGTTTTTTCGGCTTATTGTTGAATTGTCAATGATGGGTGACACTTTTCTTAAAAAATAAAAAGTTCGCCCCAAATTACCCTTGTCAATGTGGAATGGTG